>JBDLJY010000118.1:0-17577 GCA_039714115.1 Pseudomonadota bacterium
ATCGGATTTTTAGCGGAGCGCATAAATCAAAAAAAATCCGATTTTTTTAAAAAATCGGATTTTTAGCGGAGCGCATAAATCAAAAAAAAATCCGATTTTTTTAAAAAATCGGATTTTTAACTGAGCGTCTTTTTTTTATTTAAAAATCAATTAGTTCTCCTTAACTTAATGGCATTGACCCTACATGTATGGTTTTAGGGGTTTATCATTCTGGCATTGTCTGAGAAATCTTATCTTGGACTCCAAAATCAATCACTCATCCTCTCCGATACATCTCCAAACGCCTTGAGCGGTAAGGCTGCGGTTTTATATTGGGAATTGGTGTAGATAATTTTTAGTTTAATTTACAACGACCCAAGAACTGATTTTTAAGGGTTTATCATACTGGCATTGATCCCAAGGAGCCATCTGTATGCATCTTTTAGCTGAAATCCCTTTCGCTAGCGTAGAACTACGCTGGTATTCGCCCCTTGCTGGGGCTGCGTCTATTAGGGCGCGTCAACTTCGTGGCGCCATTGCCCAAGCTTTTCCTGATGATAACCGTTTTCATCAACATGATGCCGAGGGCAAGCCACTTTATCGCTATCCCCACATTCAATATCGTTGGAAAGCCGGCTATGGTGTTGTTGCCGGGTGGATTTCTGGCGCGGAGATATTGCTCAATGTGCTTTGGTTAGATTTACCATTGACATTGGGTAAAGAACAAGTGCTTGTTTCTGATGCCATTATGTCAACACAGTATGCCCAATTTGGCATCAGTAAGCATTTGCTACATTATCGTCTGGTGAGTCCACTCTTATTGTTTAATCAAGAAAATTATAGTAAATACAAAAAATTATCTTCTGATATCACTCAACAGTATGAGCGAGATCGTTTACTGGTAGCGCAATTGTTAACTGCTATGCGGGGACTCAATGTGAATTTTGGAATGCAACTGTATGCGGCTTTTACTCATATTGAGACAATTCAGTGTCGATATAAAAATCAAACAATGCTTGGTATCAAAGGCGATTTTGTCAGCAATGCGCTATTACCTTCTGGATTGGCGATTGGACATGCGGTGAGTCATGGGTATGGGTGGATTGAGCCCGTTATTCAGCTATAATATGTACGCTGCAATATCGTCATCAAGCTTTAAATCTAATCCGGCTTCTTTGGTATAGTAATCGCTTTTCAAAATCCAAAAGTAGCCTAAAAGTTCGGCGTAATCTTCCGGGTGAAAACCACGATGTTCATACACATTAACGCTGCGTTCATTAATTTTTCCGGCGAGCGTTTTTAGGGCATTGCGTTTTTTCCATCTATCTCTGATTTTAAGTGCTTTTTCTATTGCATCGCGCAAGGTTTCTCCGTCATTATCTTCTAAGACGATGAAAGTAATTTGTTCTCCCGGTTTTCGTAGCAAGCTGTGTACGCTGTTTTCTAGTTTTTGCCAGTAGGCATATTGCTCCGTTAATGTTTTGCCAATATTCTTATTTTGGCTGAGCTGTTGAAAGTATTCGTCACTCACGGTTAATACGTTTTCTTCATTTATGATGTCATGGTTTTTCAAAATCTCATGCGTGGTATTGAGTAATACTTTGTCATATATATAATCGGCGAATTTTTTACCGCTCTGATTGTGCAAGTTGACGATTTCAACATAGCCTCCGTGTTTTCCCCTCTTATTATGGCGATTGCAACGTCCAGCGATTTGTACCATTTTGTCCAGCGGCGCGAAGTCACGAATCACAATATCCATGTCAATATCTACGCCGGCTTCTACTGTTTGGGTGGCAACAACCAGACTGGGATGATTAGATTTTATGTCTTCAATGATTGCTTGAATTTTTTTTAGGCGATCACGCGGCGTGACATCGGCACTGATCAAGTGGACTGTAATTTGAGGGTGAAAATTTTGATGTAGTTGTTTCCATAATAATTTTGCTGAAGCGCGAGTATTCAGGGTTATCATTATCCGTTTTTTTTCTGTCAGCCATGTTTTAACCCGGCTTATCAATTGATGGCTAAATTCATCTATCGGTTGTTCGGTGCGATGTTTGAGGTGAATTTGATAGCGTTGGCATTGTTTGAAAATATCAGTGATTTGTTTAGGAGTACCGGCTAATTCTTGGGCGGGCGACAGAAATTGGGGTTGGGTTGCTGACATCATCAGTATTTTGGTATGCGCTTCTTTTGTCAGTGCGTGTAGCGTTTGGTTGATTATATCCCATAATTTAGGGGGCAGCGTTTGCACTTCGTCGAGAATAATCACGGCATCCATCAGGTTGTGAAAGCGCATGAGATGACGGGTTTTCTCGGAAAATAGGGGTAGATACAGTCTTCAAAAATCTATTACTATCTGTCATTTTTTCTAAATTTTTGATAATCAACTTGACAAATTCTAAAAGTGATGTATCATCATCGACTGGTGTGTACTTCATAAATCCCCAAACACACCTGGGGTCATTGTCATGGTTATAATAGCTCACTTCTTGAGTACCTGCAAGGACTCTCAAGAACATGTCTATTTGTTCAGCTATGACTATGTTTTAGTGGTACATGTAGTGCAAGTTGGGGCGGCACAATTGACTGACCGATCCTTTTGCCCGCAGGGGCCGGCAATTGGGACGGGGAGGCAACTCTCCTTCGAACTTTGTCCGGTGGGACTCCGGCACACGAATCGCTAGACAATACTGCTCGGTCAGCGTGATCTGGTTACATTTTTCTATATATAGATAGTAATAGATTTTTAGGAGCGGCGAGTAAGAATTGGTCAAATGTTGTTATCACGATTTCTGAGCGCCAAGTATTGAGAAAAAATTCCGCATATTTGTAAGGGCATAATTAATCTACAAGGATGTTATATAAGCAAGGATATGTCAAAACCGCATCATAAATTTATGAGTATTTTAAGTCAAAACTTAAGTTAAGCTATTTCCATAATAATTGTATGGTGGATGATCGTCGCGGAGCGAAGTTACTTCGGTACGCTGCGCGTAATAAATCTCTTGTTGTTTTTACTTAATTTTGGTGGATTACGCTCCGCGACGATCAGGAGCCCTACAATTCTCGGTTTATCATAATGGCATTGAGGTTTATGAATTGAGCAACGACGTTAAATCATTAACGGGTGATTTATAATCTTGCTCAATCATCCGATTGAGCCAAAAATTGGCTTGTCCCAAAGTGCAAATATTACGTTCAATCGCCAAAACTAAACAGCCTAGCGAACCGGACAGACGAACTCCAAGCCGTTTAGTCTGCCGGCGGGCTGCCATATCATCCGTCAGAAAAAGCCACCCACGATGACGGGCTATCGCTAAAGATGAAGCTTCACCCGGATGCAAACGTGATGGAAACTCACCAAAGAGACGAAACTCTTGTTTGTCAATCATGCTAGTTAGTTTTATCCAGCCAGATTCGCTAAACGGGTAGATATGATTTTCAATAGAAGCATAAAACTGATAGCCTTCTTCCAATCCGGTTTTAATTTCTTCATACACCTCTACGGAAATATAAATGGTACCATAAAGTTGTCGCAGAATATCAAGTTGTTCAATACAAGCAAAGTTAGAAACGACTGTGGTATTAGCAATAACACTCACGATACCTCCTCAAGTTCTTGGCGTAAAGCTTGAATGTCTTCTTTAAGTTCTGGGAGCGTTTCTACGCCCAATCGAAGTGAAATGTTTTTTTCCATTAAAATTTCCTTCATTTGTGCCCAACTAACTCCCGCAATACTTGCCGTTTTCGCGAGAGAAATGTCTTCTTTTTGATAGCGATAAACAGCTAATTGAATTCGTAGTTCTGGACGCGCCCGTAATAAATGACGTAAAGCATCCTGAATGACTGCATCTTCATTCTGATAAAGTTGCGCTTCGACAAAATGTTGAAGGTTAAGCATTTTAGTTTTTCCTTTTCTCACGTTAACCAAAAACAACCATTATAGCAGGCTTAATACCCACTATTTCCCAAGCTTGATCGGTTTCCACTGTCAAAGTATGTCCCCGATGTTCAAGATAATAGCCCTGATGAGAAAAAATACGTTCTGAATTAACACGATGAGGCATACGCAATAAATGTATCCCTAAGCTTTCTCCGCTGTTCAGTACGAGCCCGGCTGTTTGTGGAAAAATACTGGAAATCTTCACTTTTCCAGCCGGTATGGGTGTTGCTTTAGAGATGCTAATCAATTCGACATCTGCTAACAGTTCTGATAATCCCATATAGGGACTGAAATGCCAGCGTTTTTTTGCTACTCTGTCACTCAGTTCTGAAAATACTGAGGGGTTATCGGGCATGGCAATATGCACTTGAAAGTCTGGTTTCCATAGCCATTCTTGTAAAACAAATTTGGGGCTTTCATCGGAGCCAGAACTGCCTTTTTGTCCTTTTTTTACTGTGAAGGGTAGTGCAGCGGGTAGGTTTTTTCTCAGTTTTATCCGGTGCCAAAAACGTTGCGGTAATGTTCCGCCTATCGCAACCTGTGTTTTATCCAGCACTTCTGGCAAAGTGTCTTTTTCTAATCCCAATAGTGCAGCTAACATGCCTAACACGGCGGTACGCGGTGGCACGGGATATGACAGGGCGTTGGCATTGGCTTCGGCTCGAAGAAAGTGACCATATTTGGCATACCAGCGTATGCTAAGTACCTGCATCAGAGTCTCCTATGCGGGTGTATCAAAACCTAGTGGTGTCCAGTGATTTGGGACATCTTTTTTGATTTGAATATCCGGTGATTTTTCATAACGCACCTTGGCAATCCTACTTTTTTGCCCATCTAAGCGTTCTAACAAGCGAGATAAATCCAGTAAGTAGTCGTTCGGGGATGCCCATGCTTTTTCCTCTTTCTCATTGGCAGGCTGCATTTGTACATAGTCCATTAAATTGCCAAATTGAAATTCTTCCTCTGGTTTATATTCGACAGAGATTAGTAATCTGGGCACTTGTCCAACCTTGGTGCGTGTATTCCCTGCGGAGCGTATTCCGTTCCATAAGGCTTTTAGTAAAGTGTCATAGTCTGCTTCGCTCATACGGGAAAGTTTGGCACTGTGTTCATTGGTTACGCCGCTGAATGCAATCAAAGCATAGCGTAATACATTGATTTCGGTAAAAGTACCTTGTGTCTTTTCTTCATCACTGCCAAATGTGGTTGTGCCATTAATCTGAATTTCTTCGGCTTGATTTAGCACTTCTCCCATATTGAATTGTGTTGCCCCCGTTAATGTTTTAGGTGTTGGATTCCATTTGCGTCCACTTCCTACTTTAAATGCTAGGGAGGAGCCAAACCAGCGGGCATCAATAAACGCATCGAGTAGTATGTCGACTAATTTTTGTCCATCGGCTTTAGATTTGTCCTTTTTATTGAGATAATTGGCAACGCGCCCTGTCAGATTGGTTGTTTTTCCTTCAAGATTGCTAACGAGTATTTCTTTGCCTTGGCTGGCAATGTAGTCACGCACAAAGCGTTTTAATCTTACGTCAGTGACATAAAAACGACCATCGGGTAATTGACGCGGACGGTTTTCATCCGGATCGCCATTAGGATTGCCCATGCGAATGTCGTAGAGAAAGAGGATTTCGCGGCGAGATTTTAGAGGTTCTTGAGTCATTTTTTGTCTTCCTTTTCAGCTTTTTTTGAGGGTAATACGTCAACGGTAAGGGCTTGTCCTAATAGTAGGAAATAGCAGGTTTTGGTGGTATCAAGTTCAATGTCATTTCCAACGATTTTGCCAACCTTCGCGGTTTCTGTGATCAGTTGTCTGGTTTCTTGACTGCTACCGCCATAAATCATAAATTTATGACAAATTTTGGTGTATAATTCGGGTAAGTCTTTTCCAGCCAATTGTAGCCGTTTTAGCCAAGGTAGTGTGCTTGAGATGACGTTAACCTTTTTAGCACTTTGCACTTGCAGCAGTTTACCATAAAGTATGCCCACTAAAAAGGCAAATGCTTTTTCGTCAGAATTGATGCCCGCGCCTTGGGCAAATAGTTGTTGTAGTTTTTCCATTTGTGGCTCATAAGTTCGAGTGCTTTTTTTTGTCATCGGCAATACTCCAGTTTGTTCTAGGTAGTAAATAAAACGAGCTAGGTGACGTATCCAACCCGCTAAAGTCCAGTATGTTTTATTTTTCTTGTGACTGTAACCTTCATGGCATAATCCATAAGCGTCACTCCGTTTTAATACGTCAACGAGGTAGTAACGGGCGGTTGTCATGATTTCATTCCAGAGATGAATGTCGTTTAGCGGTTCAGCATGATAAATTTTTGCGGCGAGTTGTTGTCTGATTTCACGCAACTGTTTACTTTCGTTAGCTTTCTTGGCACCGGGACGTTTGAATAAGTGCCATAACATGTTCATTTGTAAGTCAAAGGCGGCTTCATCCATCGAGTAGTGAGGAAATAAGGCATGTTGCCATTTTTTAGTTTTGGCGTTGAGTTCGCTTAATTGATGCAATCGAGAGGGCAAGATATCGGTGATATAGCCATTCACATCGTCTATCACTTGTCCAAAAGTGGCCCAGATAATTTGTATTGTAAGATGCGCGTCGTCTTGAGCTTTAAAGAATTCTTCCATGAGCTCTGGTTCTACATTTTTTTTGAGCCCTTTTTTTCGTGTTTGAAGCAAGTATTTATGCCACTCTTCCATAAACTCAAGCTTATTGACAGCCGTGCCGAGTAAATTGGGTAATAATAATGCATTCTCTCCGGCTATTCTGCTTATGAATTTTGATAAAATATGGTTTTTGAAGATATAGAGTAGATCAGCACAATCTAGGCATAAGGCATAATTTTTCCAAGCTATTTTTTTGTCCATTCCAGAAAACGCACTGGGACGATCAGCATTGCCTATGTTGATACCGGCTCCTTTGATTGCATTGGGATAAATAGTCGTATTAGGTTTTTCGCATAAAGGACAGGTGCTATTTTTGTGAGCCGGTGTCGCAGTTGTCAGGTATTTAAGGTTGGCGAGTTCTTGGTTTAGATAGTCTAAATATTCTTGCCTTTGTCCGGGCAATAATCCTTGTGTGTCCTGCACGGTGAGAAAAACAGTTTCTTTTTCATCAATGGCAGCTACCGCCGTTTCTAATAGTGTGCTATTTTTGGTAATTGGGTAGCTTGTCCCATTAAAGTAAAGTTCTTTGGCATTTAATAAGGTTGACGTAATGTCTTGAAAATAGGCTTGCCAAGGTGATGTTGTTTTGGCTTGCTTTTGAAATTCTTTAAGGGTGAATTTTATAATTTTTGGGCTTGGGCCATAAGGCGGATTGTCTTTTGGTTTATAGGTCCTTTTGAGCAGTGGCCCTATAGCAGCAGACTGTGATCCACTGGGTTTGACAAAGGGTAGATATTTAGGTTGCGCTGTTTCGCTGCCGACATCATAGGATTTCATTTGGATTTGATCCTTTGTGGGACTTAATATGTAAACACGTTGGACTTTGCCGGTGTCTTCTACTAAGAGTGGTAGTATTTTAGCGGCATGGTGTTGGCGCAACTCGCTCATTTTTTTAATGTCTTTACTTCCAAATCTTTGATTTAATTCTATTAATGCTAATTCTCGCATGGTATTGATCATGAGTAGTATCCTGGATTTTTGAATGTCGTAGATGCTCCGAACCAAATTAATAAATATGTCGCTAGGTTGTATGCAATATCAATGCCATCGTGCCGCCACAAGGCGTGGGTGTTCGGCTTTTGAGCTATATCCAATACAACAAGGCTCTTTATCCTTCCCGTAGGGAACTTCCCCCTCCAGTCGTTAATTGACCGTTTATCGGTTAAATTCTATCGTTCATCTTATTGCTTTTGAACATGGCGTATGAACATAAGTTACTCTCACTCACCACGATACCTTGTTCCGAGCGATATCCAGTACAACAAGGATTGAAACAGACAAACAATTCACCATTGCGGTGGAAATACGTGCGCTTTTGAGCTATATCCAGTACAACAAGGATTGAAACTCTGATTTCAGCACGACAAAAACGTCCACGTTTGTCTGCGGCATTGAGTGAAAAAATTGACAAATTACGTGCTGGACGAGACGAAGTAGCTGCACTTGCCGGCACTTTAGACGAAATGCGCGATCAAATTTTCATTTTGGAGGCTCATGCTGGGCAGAGATATTGGGAGGCTATATCCAGTACAACAAGGATTGAAAGTAAAAATATTTGTGTTTAGGGGTTGCTAGATTTTATGCTCTTTGATACAATTCCTCGCGCTAAAAAGTCAATGGCTGCCCTAGAATGAGTTTAGTAACAAATTTTCGATTAAAATATGGTCAAAAAAAAATGGAATTTCAAGGAAATTTTGGTAAATTTTTGGTTATTTTGGACGAGGCGAAAATTATACAAATAATTGATTTTATTGGTTTTTTTTATAAGCGATGCTTTTGAGCTATATCCAGTACAACAAGGATTGAAACGCTTTTGTAATGATCATCTGCTCCTGCATCTGTAATGCTTTTGAGCTATATCCAGTACAACAAGGATTGAAACTCCCCCCTGATGTGGCGCAAGGCACAACAGCACAGAGCTTTTGAGCTATATCCAGTACAACAAGGATTGAAACGCTTTTGTAATGATCATCTGCTCCTGCATCTGTAATGCTTTTGAGCTATATCCAGTACAACAAGGATTGAAACAAACAAACCACCAGTGCTCGATGTGACGAAGTCTTTCTGTCGGAGCAGGTTTGCAACCTGCTCCGTCACGTTTAAACTGAGCCTTCTGCCGGAGCCAATGCCATTAAATGGGCAGATTAACCCATACATGTAGGGTGGATTAAACGATAGCGTATCCACCTGATTCTTTTGATAATTTTGGTGGATACGCGGGCAACTATTTTTGACAGGTAGGGGCGGGTAACCACTTCAGTAGGGGCAATCCCTTGTGGTTGCCCGCCCCTTCTGCCGGAGCAGGTTTGCAACCTGCTCCGTAACGTTTAAACCAAGACTAGAAATCCGATTTTTTCAAAAAATCGGATTTCTTAATTAAATCTAGTACAACGGATTTGCGGAAAAAACTGATAAACATAAAACTATCAATAACTTAATTTGTCTGCCGAAAGAAACGAAACAGATTTGCAACCTGCTCCGTAACGTTTAGGAAAACCAACTACAGGGATAATTTATAATAAAGGATAAAACCAACAACACTATCACAGACTAATCCCTTTATTTCGTAAATAAACGTTTGAGCATATTGTCATTTTGACGGAGGATAAATACATTCATTTGTCATTGCTATATAAGACTATAAATCCGATCCCTCTCAAGTTCGGGACAAGCTTTTTAAAAAAATCTGATTTCATTAGGGCAGCGTTGTCATCAGATTTTTTTTTAAAATCGGATTTCTTTATTAATACTTCTGCCAAAGCAACCTGCTCCGTAACGATTAATAAACCCAGCCCCATGATTGACGAAATAAAGGGATTAAACATAACTCACAGATAAATCCCCAAATCATTAATCTTGTACTACTTCACTTGTTTATCGTTCCCACGCTCCGCGTCATCTTCGTAGGGGCAATCCTTTATGGTTGCCCCACCCTATCCCGACGCACAATGCCATTAAGTTAAGGGCAACCACAAGGGATTGCCTCTACATAATACGCAGTTTTTGTAGGGGCATACCCTATCGGGTTTGCCCGGTTTATCATACTGGCATTGATCCACCGATATATCTTAAACAAAAACCCAGCACAGGAATTGACGAATACAAGGATTTTGCTGCTCCGTAACGTTTAAACCAAGACTAGAAATCCGATTTTTTCAAAAAATCGGATTTCTTAATTAAATCTAGTACAACGGGAGAAAAACAACGCACACCCCAAATCCCTAATTTCGTCAATCCCTGTTCTGTGTTGCCCAAGATAAATCTCCAAAATACTATATAAAATCTTGATTTTAACCAAAACCTGCCCCATATTAGCGTAGTCAATTCGACCGCTTTATTGGATAAATTTATGTATTACAAATACTTACGATTTGTGGTACTCGCTATGCTGCTGGGGAGTGCAGCAAAATTGATGGCGGGTGAAGTCCACGAATTTATGCTGGATAATGGTTTACAGTTGATAGTCAAGGAGGATCATCGAGCTCCTGTCGTCGTTAGCCAAGTGTGGTACAAAGTCGGAGCAAGCTATGAGCAGGCTGGCAAAACCGGTTTATCGCATATGTTAGAACATATGATGTTTAAAGGTACGGAAAAATATCCGCCGGGGGAATTTTCCCGCATCATGGCTGCCAATGGGGCGAGTGAAAATGCCTTTACTGGTACCGATTACACCGCCTATTTTCAAACCTTGGCAAAAAGTCGCTTACGCCTCAGTTTTGAAATGGAAGCTGATCGGATGCGTCATTTGGTGTTGACTGAGGAGGAGTTTGCTAAGGAAAGACAGGTTGTGACAGAAGAGCGTCGTCGCCGTACTGATGATAAGCCTACCAGTCAGACGTATGAACATTTCATGGCAACGGCTTTTCAAACTAGTCCTTATCATAATCCTGTGATCGGTTGGATGAGTGATATTCAAAATTATACTTTGGCTGATTTAGAAGCATGGTATCAACGTTGGTATGCGCCCAATAATGCCACCGTTGTCGTGGTTGGCGATGTTGAACCAGAAGCTGTATTAGCCTTGGCTAAACAATATTTTGGGCCCCTCAAATCTAGTCAAATTACGCCGCCATATCCGCGCCCAGAAGTTGAACAATTCGGTATCAAACGAATTACTGTCAAATTGCCGGCTAAGTTGCCTTATTTGGTGATGGGCTATAAAGTGCCTGTGTTAAAAACTATTGCTGAGGAAAACCAATGGGAAGTTTATGCCTTAGAAGTTTTATCTTATATATTGGATGGCGGCGACAGTGCCCGTTTATCTAAAAATTTGGTGCGGGGGCAAGAAATCGCAAGTAGTGCAGGTGCCGGTTATGATCCCTTTAGCCGCTTAACTGATCTGTTTACTTTCCGTGCTATTCCGACAAACGCGCATACGGTGGCTGATTTGGAAAAGGCTTTACGAGAACAGATTCAACAATTGCAATCCACTTTAGTAGATAAGGCAGAATTGGAACGTGTGAAGACGCAATTACGCGCTTCTCAAGTGTATGAACTGGATTCGCTGTTTTATCAGGGTATGAAAATTGGATTGTTGGAAACTGTCGGACTGGATTGGCAATTGTTTGATACTTACTTAGATAATATTAAGGCTGTCACTGCGGAACAAGTGCAAGCCGTTGCGCGTCAATATTTGATAGATAAAAATTTAACGGTTGCAGAACTTGAACCTTTGGCAATCAATCAATGATAGGAGATCTTATGAAATTTAGCTTTTTACTACTATTTGGCTGGCTGCTGAGTAGTTCCACTTTTGCTATACCCACTATTCAACATTGGCAAACGGATAATGGGGCACAAGTCTATTTTGTCCCGGCACCCGATTTGCCAATGGTTGATATCGAAATTGTCTTTGATGCTGGCAGTGCCCGTGATGGTGATAAACCGGGACTCGCTATGCTAAGCAATGGCTTACTCACTGAAGGGGCGGGCGGACATTCGGCTGATCAAATTGCTGAACATTTTGAAAATTTAGGCGCAGATATTGGCAATTCAGTCAACAGCGATATGGCAACAGTTAGTCTACGCAGTCTTACTGAACCTCAATTGTTGCAGCCTGCTTTGGAAATGTTGACTTTATTGTTGGCAAAGCCTGATTTTGAGGAAACGCCGTTTGAACGTGTTCGGCAACAAATGTTGGTCAGTCTCCAGTATCAAGAGCAGTCTCCGGGTACTATTGCAAAAAAGGCATATTATGGTGCAGTTTTTGGTACGCATCCTTATGCTACGTTATCAAGCGGAACAACTGAGAGCGTTGCGGCATTAACCCGTGACGATGTGAAGGCATTTCATGCTCGCTATTATGTGGCTAAAAATGCGGTAGTAGCGATAGTCGGAGCCTTGAATAGAAAAGCCGCTGAAAAGCTTGCTAACAGTGTTGTTAGTCAATTGCCCGTCGGAGAAACGCCACCGGCTTTACCGCCCGTTGCTGCCTTGAGCGAGGCTAAAAGGATAGATATTGTTCATCCTTCAACGCAAACGCATGTTTTAATCGGACAACTGGGCATGGCGCGAGGTGATCCTGATTATTTTACCTTGTATGTGGGTAACTACATATTGGGCGGCAGTGGTTTAGTTTCGCTTTTGGCAGAGGAAGTGCGTGAGAAACGTGGTTTGGCTTATAGCGTTTATAGTTATTTTTCGCCGCGACGAGTTGCTGGGCCATTTATAGGGGGTTTAGAGACTCGTAATGATCAAGCAGCTGAGGCTTTGGAAGTGGTGAATGATACCTTGGGGAATTTTATTGAAAATGGTCCTAGCGAGGATAGGTTAAAAAAGGCTAAACAAGGCATTACGGGAAGCTTTCCTCTCCGTATTAAGAGTAATAGCGATATTATCGGCTATTTGTCAGTGATAGGCTTTTATCAGTTGCCGTTGGATTATCTGCATCAATTCAATAGTAAGGTTGAAGCGGTGACGTTGGAGATGATTAAAGATGCTTTTCAGCGAAGGCTGCACTTGGATAAGTTAGTGGTTGTCACTGTCGGTGGAAAAAAATAGGCGATAAATCGCCTACTACGAAAGTTAAGGCGTTCGTAGTAGGCGATTTATCGCCTACTGATTTAACAGTTCCACTCTTTTTTCGATCCTAATGCGCGTTTGTGCGCCTTTTATGCCAAAATCGTTGTCGTTGATGAACGCTAAATATTCATTATCCAGCAACGCTATCCCTTCAATTTTTGAATCCAAATCGGAAAGATCACGGCGAGAATCAAAAACCCGTTTTTTCTCCAGCGAGATGATACCTTGAGCTGTTAAATCTGAGAGCCTTTCTAACGAAGGGGTAATCGCTTCATTATCCCATTCTGTGCCAAGAATATTAGTCGCATCGTCTAGCTTTGATAGCCGATATAACTTGGTGTGTCTAGTGACGCGCTCCAGAATAATCAGTTTGTCAGTATCTAAAGCCACCATTTCACTGATTTTGACATCGCTCTGCTGATTTGTGTTATCAGCCGTGAAAGTGTCTGGCTCATCAAGGACATAGACATATTCAGCCACTAGGCTGTCGAGATCAGAATAGCGTAAACTGACTTTGAAGAGGCGGACATATCGGGATTTTTTGTAAGCCGCTTCATCAGGATTAGCTAAGGGGCTTTCCATGATGAAATATAGAAAGTCTTCATCGGGACTGAGGGCAAGGGATTCAATACCACGATTCTGATGCAGTTTTTTAAGAATGGCGGGTAAGGCGCCAATAATCCGATAATTGGCGGCTGCTAAATCGCTTTCTACACCCGCTGGCACTATACGTTCAAGAATTCGACCATTCGCGGCAATGTGAATCAAACTGGGGCTATATTCTTCGGCTAACCAGAATGTGCCGTTGGATAGTTTGACAATGGCTTCAGTATCTACGCCTTCTGGATCAAAATCTAGTCGGTTGCCATTTTTATTATATGCATTTTCTGTTGTATTAGGTAAGCCAGAAATGGGGTTATCATCGCGATCCTTGAGTTTGATAGTCTGAATGACATCATATGTACCCAAGACGTCACCAGCATCAATGTCGAATTTGTAAATGGTTGGCGTAAAATTGGGTACTGGGAAAATTCTGCCATTGTCATCTCTACAGAAATCATCAATCCCAAGCACCTGTGTACTTTCATTACAGGCAATATTGGGACCTCTATCGGTGATGGTATAAAATTCATCACTGTTATCATCTTGAAAGTGGAAAGCGCCACTGCCTACCCCAACATCCAAGGTCAAAGTTTCTCCGCCCGTAAAAGATACCGTTTCTAGAAACTCATTCACTTCAATCACTTCTTTACTAAGTAGTGAAGGTGAGGCAATGTCTGTTTTATCAAGGTGACTATCATCATTATCGCAGCCGGCTAATGTGGCTGCCATGAGTCCGGTAAACAAGGCATGGCTAATGTGTAAGTTCATGTTGCAATTTTCTTGTTAGGTCATATCATTTTAAGATTAAATTAAGCGCAGACAGGAGTAAATGCGCCTTGCACTCCTGTCTTAATCGTATTTGCATTCATTGTAGCAAATGACACTAAACATAAGTAATGATATGACTGCTATTCACTCCCCCCGCGTGGGATTATTTGTCACCTGTTTAGTCGATTTATTCCGCCCAAACGTCGGCTTTGCCGCTATCAAATTGCTAGAAAAAGCTGGCTGCGAAGTCGAAGTGCCCACTGCCCAAACTTGTTGCGGGCAACCGGCTTATAATAATGGTGATTTGGAAAATAGTCGCGCTATTGCTAAACAGGTGATTGAGAATTTTAATGAATTTGATTATATTGTCGCGCCATCCGGTTCGTGTATCGGGATGCTCAAACTGCATTATCCTCAATTGTTTAAAGATGATCCAGAATGGCAAGCTAAGGCAGAAGCTTTTGCTGAGCGTTGTTATGAGTTGGTGAGTTTTTTAACTGAGGTGTGCGGCAAAGTGGATGCCCGCTTTGAGCAAACTGTTACATACCACGATTCGTGTTCTGGCTTGCGTGAATTGGGCATTCAAGCGCAGCCGCGACAGTTATTAAAGAAAGTGCAAGGATTAAAATTGACGGAGATGGCAGAAGCTGACGTTTGTTGTGGTTTTGGTGGAACGTTTTGCGTTAAATTTCCCGAAATTTCTGCCCGTATGGTATCCGACAAAGTGGCTAACATTCAAGCGACAGGGGCGCAAGTGCTAGTCGCAGGGGATATGGGCTGTTTGTTAAATATTGCTGGGCGCTTAAAACGTTTAAATAGTTCGGTGAAGGTTTATCATGTTGCTGAGGTGTTGGCAGACATGACAAATGTGCCGGCTATTGGTGAAGGAGACGTGCAAGCTTAGTTAGTTATTACATCAGGCAAAAAAAGTGGAAAAAGTGGATATTATATTAGCTCAACCGCGTGGATTTTGTGCGGGGGTAGTACGTGCCGTGGAAATCGTTGAACGTGCGCTTGAAATTTACGAGCCCCCGATTTATGTACTACATGAAATTGTTCACAATCGTTATGTGGTGGACAATTTAAAAAAACGAGGGGCAGTGTTTGTAGAAACGCTGGATGAAGTGCCAGCCGGTGCCCTCTGTATTTTCAGTGCTCATGGTGTCGCAACAACGGTGGTTAAAAATGCTGAACAGCGCCAATTAGAAGTCATTGATGCGACTTGCCCGCTCGTCACAAAAGTCCATTCGCAAGCGCAACGCTATGCCCAAAAAGGTTTTGAAGTCATTATCATAGGTCATGCGGGACACCCAGAGGTGGAAGGCACACGCGGCAGTATAGATGGGCTAGTACATGTGTTATGCAGCTCTGAAGAAGTGAAAGCGTTAGTAGTGAAAAACCCTGAACGTGTCGCTTATGTTACGCAAACAACTCTGAGTGTTGATGATACTCGGGATATTATTGAGGCTTTAACGGCGCGTTTTCCGAAAATTCAAGGCCCTGCGTTAAGCGATATTTGTTATGCTACCCAAAATCGTCAAAATGCGGTTCGTCAACTTGCCGCTGATGTTGATGTGTTGGTGGTTGTGGGTGCCCATAACAGTTCTAATTCTAATCGCTTGCGAGAAGTGGGTACATTGGCAGGGAGCAAAGCCTATTTGATTGAAAATGCAGATGATTTACAAGCAGACTGGTTTGCTGACAATCCCAATGTAGGTGTGACTGCTGGTGCTTCTGCTCCTGAAATTTTAGTGGAAGAGGTAGTGCAACGCTTGCGTCATTTTGGTCTAGCGACGGTCAAAACTATGCAGGGTGAGCCAGAAAAAACGACCTTTTCTATTCCCGCCTCTTTATTGAATCGCCTACAAACAAAACAATAGAATATATGGAACTCTCAGCTATTTCTCCCATTGATGGACGTTATGCCAGTAAAACCAAAGTTTTACGGCCAATTTTCAGCGAATTTGGTCTGATTCGTTATCGGGTATTTGTCGAAATTCGCTGGCTGCAATTTCTCTCTGCCCACCCGGACATTGTTGAAGTCCCAAGGTTTAGCAGCGATGCCCAGGCGTTGTTAAATGATCTGGCAGAAAATTTATCTGTGGAGGCAGCGCAACGGGTTAAGGATATTGAACGCACCACTAATCACGATGTTAAGGCGGTAGAATATTTCATCAGAGAAAATTTCGCCGATCATGAAGAATTAATGGCAATCAATGAATTTATCCACTTTGGCTGCACCTCGGAAGATATCAATAATGTAGCCTACGCATTAATGCTACGTGAAGCCCGTAGCGAGATCATCGTGCCAAAAATGAAGGCGGTGCTGACGGCACTCACTGGGTTGGTAGAACAATATGCTGATATTCCTATGCTATCACGCACCCACGGGCAACCTGCTTCTCCGACAACTTTGGGCAAGGAAATCGCTAATGTCGTTTATCGCTTGCAGCGTCAATGTGAGCAAGTGGCAAAAGTACCCTTAATGGGTAAATTCAACGGCGCGGTGGGCAATTACAATGCCCATTATGCTGCCTATCCTAAGCTTGATTGGGCGAACATGGCGCAACAATTTGTCACTCAATTTGGTTTGGAGTGGAATCCTTATACGACTCAAATTGAGCCGCATGATTATATGGCAGAATTGTTTGATGCTATCGCTCGTTTTAATACGGTGCTAATAGATTTTTGCCGTGATACTTGGAGCTATATTTCGCTGGGCTATTTTAGGCAAAAAACCATTGAAGGGGAAATTGGCTCTTCTACAATGCCGCACAAGGTGAATCCGATTGATTTTGAAAATGCGGAAGGCAATTTAGGGATAGCGAATGCTTTATTTAAGCATTTGGCAGCTAAATTGCCCATTTCTCGCTGGCAGCGAGATTTAACGGATTCTACCGTATTACGCAATCTCGGAGTGGGCATGGCACATAGCTTGATTGCTTATGAGTCTTGTCTCAAAGGTGTCGGAAAATTGGAAGTGAATCGCTCAGTGATTGAGGCAGATTTAAATCAAACTTGGGAAGTGCTGGCGGAGCCGATTCAAACGGTGATGCGCCGCTATGGTGTCGCGCAAGCTTATGAAAAATTGAAAGAGTTGACGCGAGGGCGTGGCATTAATCAGGAACGTTTAAAGGTATTTATTGTCGATTTGCCGATTCCAGAGGATGATAAAATACGCTTGATTGAGTTGGTGCCTGCTTCTTATATAGGTAGTGCGGAGATACAGGCGAAATCGTTGGTGTAGATTGCGCTTGCTTTAGCGCAAAGACATAAGTACAAGGGGATTGGGGTGTTGATTTATGACGGATTGGCTCATCTAAAAGTCAATGCCATTAAGTTAAGAGATATTGTAGGGTGGGCAACGTGTTTTTGTTGCCCACCAGCCCCGACTACTTAAAAAAAGGATAATTCAATGAAAGTATGTTCTCTCGAATTTGGTACCATTTTCAAAAAAGCCTTTGTGCCCCCAAAGCATTTTAATGCACTTTTTGGCTCGTTTTCGACATTCTCATTATAGTGCTGTTATCTCCCAAGGGCAAAAATCACAAGATTATACTCCCCCGAAAAATGTTTATACTATTGTG
>JBDLJY010000119.1:0-17430 GCA_039714115.1 Pseudomonadota bacterium
GATGTCGCCAGAACGATCCGTTGAGCCATCATTGATAATAATAAACTTAAAATGTTTATAAGTTTGTCCTAACACGCTCTCAATGGCGGCTGACAAATACCGTTGTGCATTGTAAACGGGCATGATGACTGTTAGTTCTTTCATCGATTCAAACATCTATCGTTGTGAGTCCAGCTAATTGGTGAAGGATAATCCTATCACATTTATTGCTATTTTTAGACTTGTCCCCAAATACGGAGGTTGCCAAAACCCAGAGTGTCACTCTATTTTTTTTTCAAATTAAATTCACCGCTTTCAACCATGAAAAATCTATTGCACAATATCCAAAGTCGCCGCTTTGCGGCACTGATTATCCTGCTAATCATCATTGGGATAATAACCCGTCTTGAACCTTTGCACGATGAGCAACGTCTGCTCAAATCCATCTCAGAAGATGGCTATTTAATGATGACAATTGCTAGAAACATGGCACTGGGCTTAGGCATGAGTACCGCCGATGGCACTATCCCAACCAATGGTACACAGCCGCTGACTACCTTTTTATGGGCTGGCGCGTATTGGCTAGAAGGCGGCGATAAAGTTCAGACTCTCATCTGGATTATCCTGATGCAATTTATGTTTGCCAGCCTCACTGCGTTTTTGCTTTGGCAATTTAATGGCGAGCTTAGCAGCGGCAACTTGGTATGCCAGCCCGGCAATTGCTCCACATACCATGAATGGCCTAGAAACGGGACTGTATGGATTGGCGGTACTATGGGTCACCATGGTACTCGTCAGCGCACCAACAAAATCGTGGACACTTCGCTACTCGGTGTGGTTGGGGCTTTTGTTAGGCATTACATTTTGGATACGCAATGATGCCGCTTTTCTGATTTTTGCAGCTTGTTTAATGCACATATTTATCGGGGGCCGTTGGCAATCTCGTCAACGCTTCTTATCCGTGAATGTGATGGGCCTCACAAGTGTACTGGTGGCTTTACCTTGGTTAATTTATAACCAAATTCATTTTGGAAGTATTATGCCTATCAGTGGACAATCACAATCTTTAGGCATAGAATTTGGGCAGAATTTACCGGCCTTATCATCAACATTAGTTGAGCGTTTTTTAGTTTTCTTACCCATTCCTTATCAAAACATACCAAACAAAATACCCTTTGTGTTAGCTTACACGGTATTTTTGGTGGGCATCATCGTCATCTTGCCGCGTTTGTGGTCACAGTTGCAATCGCCTAAAGAGCGCCGCTTATTTGTGCTAGTCAGCCTGTCTTTGCTGGTATTTTGTGCTTTTTATGGTTTATATTTTGGAGCCAGCTATTTTCTTGACCGTTATTTTTTACTGTTCTCTCCCTTTTTTGCGTTATTATGGGCAGCGGTAGTCGTGTGGGCATGGCAACGGGTGGCGTGGCAAGTTGTGCGCTATGGGTTTACATTGCTCTTTATCACTGCCATCCTTGGATTTTCTGTGCGTCATTATCACAAAGGCCATCAACAAGCACATTTTCAGTTTGTTGAGTGGGTACAACAGCATGTGACAAAAGACGATTGGGTAGGCGCCGAACAAACCGGTACACTGGGTTATTTTTATGATCGCACCATCAATTTAGATGGTAAAGTCAATCCTGATGCACTCTCCGCCCGCAAAAGAGAAAAAAATTCGTACCTAAAAATGTTATCTTATGTGATAAAATGTGATTCCTGAATATCACATATCGCTTAAATGAATTTGCTAAACTAATAAATAGATCGGTCAAAACGCTCCAAAAATGGGACCGGCTTGGTAAATTAAAAGCATACCGGACTGCAACAAATCGGCGATATTATACGCATGATCAATATTTGGAATACATGAATCTTGCTCAAAAAGATACGCATGAACAAAAAAAGGTCATTGTATACTACCGTGTATCGAGTGCTAATCAAAAAGACGATCTAAAGTCTCAAAAGCAAGCCCTTGAAACCTTTTGTGCAGCTAGGGTTCCAGGTGCCTCGACGAATGGCTTTACGATATTGGTAGCGGTATGAATTATAAACGTAAAAATTTTATCAAACTAATGAATTTAGTAGAAACTGGTAAAATTTTTACATTAGTCATTGCTCATAAAGACCGATTAGTTCGTTTTGGTTTTGAATGGTTTCAGTACTTTTGTGAAAAACATGGTACTAAAATAGTAATAATGAATCACGAAACTTTATCTTAGCAACAGGAAATGACACAAGCTCTAATTTCTATTATTCACACTTTTTCATGGCTAGATATGGATTACGTAAATACAATAAAATTATAAGGCAGGCTTTAGATGATAGTGTTAAGCCACAAAATACAGATAAAAAATCCAACTTTTAAGCAACAACAGTATTTTAGGCAAGCTTGCGGAACTTCTCGCTTCGCTTACAACTGGGGCTTAGAAGAATGGAAAAAACAATATGAGGCAGGCAAAAAGCCAACAGCGAGAACTGTTCGAACGGCTTTTAACGCAAGAAAACATGTTGACTTTCCTTGGGTATTTCAAGTGACCAAATGCGCGGCAGAACAAGCTTTTCTTAATTTAGGTACTGCTTTTAAGCGTTTTTTTAGACATATTGGTGGATACCCACATTTTAAAAAGAAAGGGACACACGACTCATTTTACCTTTCTAATGATCAATTTAAAATAAAATTTTAGGAAAAAAAGTAAGAATTCCTAAATTAGGTTGGGTTCGATTAACCGAATCGCTCAGATTTTCGGGAAAAATTAAATTATTTCCGCAACGGTTTCCCGTGTGGCAGACAAATGGTTTATAAGTTTTTCTGTTCAAATGGACACCGCACCAGCAAAAAATAGCGAGAACCAAGCTTTAGTCGTTGGTGTTGATTTGGGCGTTAAAAACTTAGCCACTTTGTCAAATGGCGAAACGGTTGAAGGTAGAAAACCTTTAAAAAAACTTAGCCGTCGTCTAGCACGATTACAACGACATTTAGGTAAATGTACTAAGGGGTCCAAACGCTACAATCGGCAAAAAATGAAAATAGCACGACTTCATTATCGTATCCGTTGTATTCGTCAAGATGGTTTGCATAAACTAACCCATCGCCTTTGTCAAGGCTTCAAGATAATTTGCCTTGAAGATTTAAATGTAAAAGGAATGTTGAAAAATCATAAGCTTGCAAAGGCAATAAGCGACATGGGTTTTTATGAGTTGAAGCGACAAATTGGGTACAAAGCGACTTTTTTTAGAAACTTTATTGTTTTTGTTGATAAATGGTTTCCTTCTTCTAAAAAATGTTCAAATTGCGATCATAAAAAGGAAGAATTGAAACTTTCTGAACGTATTTATCGTTGCGATGACTGTGGTTTTTCCATTGATCGTGATTTGAACGCGGCCATAAATCTTGAGCAAGAAGGCATTCGCCTTCTGGCATATTAACGAGTTTGATTTAAGTACCGGGGGCTAACCGGGATCTTATACGCACGGGGACAAGACGGATTAGTTACCATCCGCATGGATGGTGGCAACCAGCTTGGATGAATCGTGAACTAAGCCGTGATCACATTTGTTCACATTTTAGATAGCAGAAGAAATGTTTAAATATGCTATCGACAAACAGATTGAATACCTTGTTGATTGGGTAAGAATTATTGATGATTGGCTAAACACGGATGATCCAATTCTTACTAAAAAACAACGTCAAGACCGTTTGTTACTCAAACAACATTTTGAATTAATAGTGAGAGATACTCAGCGCAATTTAGCGGTGTTGAAGCGTCGTACCACAGTTTCTGTCCGGTTTGACTAATCAAGCCATCATTTTTGTTTTAGGGTGGGAAATGTGAAAAAATTGCTGATTGCTGGTGGCGGATATGCGGATATTCCGCTTATTTTCTCTGCCAAAAAACTTGGCTATCATGTTATTACAACTGGAAATCGTCCAGATGAATTAGGGCATTTATATTCTGATGAATACCATCAAGCAGATTTTTCTGATATTAAAACCATGCTGACACTAAGTAAGCAATTAAAGATCAGTGCCATTTGTGCTTGTTGTAACGATTTTTCTGCACTCTCATCTGCTTATGTTGCTGAAAATTTAGGATTACCTGGTCACGATTCATACAATACGGCAAAAATTATTCATCATAAAGATTTGTATCGTCAATTTGCTTTAGAAAATGGTATATTATCACCTACAGCAATGGGATTTACAAATATAAAAGAAGCCCTAAATCATATTGAATCGTTATCTTTTCCTTTAGTGATAAAACCTGTAGATTTGACAGGTGGTAAAGGTATTTCTACAATTAAAAATCTTGAGCAAGCTAAACCGGCATTAAAAAAAGCATTTTCAGCTTCATATACAAAACGCATCGTTGTAGAAGAATTTATTACTGGAAGTCGTCATGGTTTTTCCGCTTTTTTACGTAATGGTCGTATTGTTTTTTTCTTCACTGATAATGAACATTATTTTAAAAATCCTTATTTAGTTTCTGCGGCATCAACGCCTAGTATTGTATCTTCAACGATAGAAAAAAAACTTTGTTTAGAGTCTGAAAAAATTGCGAGATTGTTATCATTAAAAACGGGTATTTTTCATATTCAGTATATTCTTAGAAAAGGAGAGCCAGTCATTATTGAAATTTGTAGGCGTGCCCCCGGTGATCTCTATGTTAAATTAGTTGAACATGCCACTGGTGTGTTATACTCCGATTGGATTGTTAAAGCTTGTGCGGGATTAGATTGTAATGGCTTATCTCATGTTAAGCCTAAAGGATTTTTTACACGCCATTGTGTTATGAGTGCTAAGCTTGGTAAGATAAAAAATATTGTCTTTGACTCTTCTATTAAAAAAAATATCATCGATCAATTGATGTGGTGGAAAAAGGGTGATTATGTTTATGATATGATGATCTCAAAATTTGGTATTGTTTTTCTAAAATTTGACTCTATGGAAGAAATGCTAACAAAAACGGAGCAAATGCAGGAATTGATTTATGTTGAAGTTGAATAACTGGGTGTGTCATTTTTAATTTGCATATTATAAAATAATGGAATTGCTTAAAAATAAGGTTGCTATTGTAACAGGTGGTTCTCGTGGACTTGGTAAAGCGATTGCGCTTAAGTTTGCTTATCACGGTGCCTCATTGATATTGGTTGCAACAAATCAAGAACGCTTAAATCAAGCAGCAAAAGAGGTACGAAATAGAGGCGCAAAAGCTGAAATTGTTGCCGGGGATATTGCTAAACCAGAATTTTCTGAAGAAATTGTCAAAGTGACACTGGACAATTTTGGTCAAATTGATGTTTTAGTGAATTGTGCTGGTGTTATTACTCGTACACCAGTAGAAGAATTATCGCTTAAAGATTGGTATAGAGTGATTGACGTTAACTTACATGGTACATTTCATGCTTGTCGTGCGGTTCTTCCTTTGATGCGTAGTCAAGAGTCTGGAAAAATCATTAATATGACATCACAAATGGCAAAATTGCCGCATCCAAGTGCCTCACCAAGTTATGAAGTGTCTAAAGCTGGACAAATTGCTTTAACTCGCCATATGGCTTATCATTATGCACAATATAATATATGTATTAATGCAATAGCACCGGGTTCAATTAATACAGATCTGCCAAAAAGCATGAATCCTGAAGCACGAGAACGTTTGCGTCGTGCAATTCCTCTGCGCCGCCTTGGTGAGCCTGATGAAGTGGCAGATTGTGCGCTTTTTCTTGCCACATCTATGTCTGATTATATTACCGGGGAAACGATTGATATCAATGGCGGAACATTAATGGATTAATTGAAAAGAGATGTTATGAAAACACTAAAATTAAATAAAATATCTACACGATATTATTGGGAACACTTTTTATTAGTACCCGATAACCTGCTAAAACCTCTGTTTTACCCGATAGATATCGCGCCTGATGAACAAAAATCATTATTAAAAAAATTCGTTTGTATTGTGAATATAGAAACGAGTACATATTGTAATAGAAAATGTTCGTATTGTCCTGTGTCGTTAGATGAGAGTAGAAAAAATCAGTTATACATGACAGTTCAACTTTTTAACAAAATTTTGAGTGAGCTAGAAAGCATCAATTATTCGTCTACAATTGTTTTTAATCTTTATAATGAACCTTTAGCAGACAAAAAGATTTATTTGAGAATAAAACAAGTACGAGAACGTTTACCTCATTCTTTTCTCATGTTCAATTCTAATGGTGATTATGTTGATTCCAATAGCTTAAATAAATTAAGTGAAATCGGTTTAAATGCACTATTTGTGACATTACATCCTCCTATTAATAAAGCTTATCAATTAGATGAACGGTTGAAGGAATTTAAAAAATTTTTCAAAAAAATAGGGCGGGATATAAACCAAGCTGAAATTAGTGCGCCTTTAGAAAATGGACATATTGAATCAAATCTTGATTGGAAGAACGGTATGAGACTGCGTGTTATGGCTAATGATTGGTTAAAATATGGCAACTCGCGTGCGGGTACGATTAATTTTCTCAATGCCTCAACAACTAGAACATTACCATGCGCCCGTCCATTGCGTGAATTGACTATCAGTTATGATGGTAATGTGTTTCCATGCTGTCAGTTTTTTCCAGATAGTGTGGAAAATAAAAAGTATATAATTGATAATGTATCATCTAAAAGTATTTTTGAAATCTATGCATCACCCACACTCGCAAAATGGCGAAAAAAGCTTTTTATTTTTGGGGAAAAAGAAATCCCATGCGATAGTTGTAGGGATGAAGATTTTTCCAAAGAAGATTCTTTGGAAATAAGAGAAAGCATTCTCAATAGACTAAAAATCGGAGCTTAATAAAAATGAAATGCCTTTTAATTTCGCCCCCTTTTGATCCTAATAGAATTACAAGGCGATATCCGCCAGTATCCCTGCTTTATCTTGCAGCCAACTTAAGAAAATTTGGTCATCAGCCTATTATATATGATCTTGGTGTATCTTCTGAAACCAGCGAGGATTCTTTAAAAGAATTAGCTTTTCAATCAGTTAAAAAACATCAACCTGATTTAGTGGGTTTTACCTGTTCAAGTCCAGCATTCCCGCTTGTCAGAAAAAGTTCAGCTTACATTAAAGAATTTTTCCCCAATATTAAAATTATAGTGGGTGGTATGCATCCCACACTTTTTCCCAAAGAAATTTTAGAAAATTGCTCTTTTATAGATTATGTTGCGATTGGTGAAGGAGATAATTCTCTCGTAAAACTTTGCGATATGCTTGATGCGAATAAAACAGATTTTATTGCTCCCGGAATGGCGCAAAGAACGAGAGAGGGCAAAATTGTGATTGGAGAACGTCTTGAACTCATCAAAAATCTTGACGAATTACCCATGCCTGCATGGCAAGACATCTCTATTGATGATTACCGCTATGATTATTCTTCATGGCTCAATCCCAAACAGCATGACATTAGTGTTGTTGCGCCCATATCAACCAGTCGTAGTTGTCCTTTTGACTGCAATTTCTGTGCTTTTAATAGCTTGATGGGACGTGGTTTTCGTTATCACAGCCCTAAACGTGTGGTTGATGAAATTGAAAGATTGCATACGCAGTTTGCCGTCAATTACTTTGAATTTATTGACGATAATATGGGTATTAAAAAATCACGTTTAATCGAAATATGCAATGAAATACTAAAAAGAAATCTAGATATTCAATTTACCTCTATGAGTGGGCTTCATATTGCAACGATTGATAAAGATATAGTCGATGCGTTATGTGATGCTGGTTATTTACATGCAATTCTCCCCATTGAACATGCTTCTGAATTCATTAGGAATAAAGTGATTGGTAAAAAATTGTCTCATGATAAAATTTTCGAGGTGGCAGAATTATTTAAAAAACGAGGTACTATAACTCGTGCTTTCTTTATTATTGGATTTCCAGAAGAAACTGAGGAAACAATTGAAGAAACAATCCAGATGATTAAAGCTCTTGATTTAGAACTAGTCAATGTATTTAATTTAATTCCATTTCCAGGAACACGCCTCTTTCAGCAATGTTTGGAACATAAGCTCTTTCTAAACAAAGTGGATACTAATACTTTGTGGAAAGGAGAATTGGGTTTAGATACATCAGATCGTAGTTGTGGCGGCTTTTATTTAAAACCTTTTGCCATGTCCATGGAACAACTCATTGAATATAGAAAAAAAATAGATCAATTAGTCCGTGAAAAACAACAACAAACACAGCTAAAAATCCAAAATCGTCAGATTAATGCAGAAGGAACAAAAAATGGCAACAAACAATAGACAATTTGATGCTAATAAAAAACAAGTCAGCTTGACAAATTTATATTTGGAACCAAACAACTTTCGTTTAATCCATGAGCCTGACTATGTAGAAGTTTCAGAACAATCGTTCAAAAAAACTTCGGTTCAGCATCGAACAATTCGGTTATTAAAGGGTAATAACAATCAGAATATTAAAGATCTTCTGGACAGTTTTAAGGCGAATGACTACCTGCCAGTTGATCAGATACAAGTTCGCCCATTGGATGCGGGAGGATATCTTGTTGTTGAAGGTAATCGGCGGGTTGCCACCCTGAAATATCTCCAATCAGAATATGAGCAAAAAGGTATTGATCTAGGTAAACTCAATTTAGATATTTTTCGTAAAGTTCCAGTTGTTTTATATACAGATAGTGATGAAATGCATCATCTTACTTTGATGGCCCTCAAACATATCAGCGGCAACAAAAAATGGGGAGAATGGAATCAGGCTAAGTTGCTTGACACAATGCATTCTACTTACGGACTTTCAGAAGAAGAGATATGCAAACGAGTGGCGATTTCTAAAGTGGAACTACGCCGTTCTTTAAGAGCTTTGTCATTTCTTCAGCAATATCAGGCTTCCGATTACGGTGATCAATTTAAGGAAAATAAATTTTCCATGTTTCGCGAAATTGTTCGTAATAGGGCTTTAAAAGAGTGGTTAGAATGGGATGATGACGAATATAAGTCTCAAAATGCTCACAATTGTGAATTTTTATTTTCCTTAATATCCACTGAACCGCAGGAGCGTTACGATGATGATGACAGTGTATCTTATGGAAATGATCACCTCGAACCGGCACTGGTGACACGAGATGATATCAGATTATTAGGGGAGATCATTAATGATGAAAAAGCACTTGAACAACTAAAGCTCACCCGTGATATCAATGCAGCGTATCGTTCTAGTCATAAAATGTTTCGTGAACATCAACAAGCGGCTATCAAATTAATCAGCAATGAAATTGACACTTTAGGACAAATGGTAATTCAGGGAGAATCTTTGTCGGAAGTTGAATCTGCTTTTGGTCGTCTTCAGGGTATTATTAACCGAGCAAAAGCATCTAGTCTTGGCAGTTTTGTCGGTGTTGAACAAAAAACCGTGTTTCATGATCGCATTGATGCTCATTTTTCTGAATTATTAATTTCTAACTATAAACGATTGCGTAATATAAAACTTTCTAAATTGTCTCGTATTAATCTTTTTACCGGTATTAACAATTCAGGAAAAACGACATTACTTGAAGCCATCTATCTGCTTTGTCGTCAGAATGATTTTTTTGGTTTACTGGAAGTGATTCGACGGCGCGGAAAAATTGCTGAAGATCAGATCGCACCGGAATGGTTTATTGAGCAGATACCAGAGGAGATTTTTATTAATGGGCAATTTGATAACTCTGATTCAGAGGTTCGGATAAAACACTACCAAGAAAAAAATAGCAACATTGACAAATCACATTATCTTGAGTCGGTAGAAATTTATTCACGTTATGCCACAACCCCCCCCCTCAAATCCCTTACTAGGATATTCAAAGGGCGGGAACGTGAAACTCAAGCGGATCGCATTAAAATTCTTTGTCCATCTGTTTTTAGCAGTCCTTTTTTCTTAAATGAACCACACCGCTATGCACAGTTCCACTATAAAAGTGTGCAATCCAAAAGCTTACCTAAAATCGTTGACTTCATTCGTGAAAAGGTGGTAGGAACGATTGAGGATATTCGATTAGCTGATGAAAGGCAACGTTTTCTAGTTACCGATAGTGTATTCAAAGAAACGTTGGACTTAACCGGATATGGTGAAGGATTACAACGTATTTTTTTCATTTCACTCCTATTTGCGTCGGCACAAAACGGAATTATTCTTATTGATGAGTTTGAAAATGCGATTCATACGAAATTGATCGTTCAGTTTGCGGAATTAATTGATGAACTCTCGAACCTTTTCAATACACAGGTGTTTTTGACTAGCCATAGTAAAGAATGTATTGATGCTTTTGTTAAAAATATGCCACAAATAGATGATCTATCAGCGTGTGCTTTAGTGGAAGATGGAAAGGATATTGTTGCCAGAGAATTCACGGGCAAAAAATTCAGGCGACTTGTTGAAGCAGGTAATGTTGATCTGAGGAGAGCAAAATAATGGAAAAGATTAATGTCTTACTGGTATTTTGTGAAGGTCCACATGATGTTGCTTTTTGTCGTCTGATATTCAAATATTGTTTTGATAATTTTGTTGATATTAGTAGTGAGAAACGTGGTTGGAAATTTAGCGAGTATCCGGCACCGTTTAATGACTTGTTTAAAGTAAGCATGGAAAATCATGCCGCACAAGATATGAGTCTGGATATGGCACACAAGTTTTTTCTGCCGGATAAAACATTGTACAATGAAAACAGAAAATTGCTGGTATTGCTTTTTAACACGGGAGGAAAAACCAAAACAGATAATCCGAAAAATTTTCTTAAAGATTTCTTGCCACTATTTGAAGACCGGGAGTCCTTTTCTGATGATGCGAAGACAATAGTCAATGACTGTAACTATCTGTTCCTATATGATCGAGATCACAAACAACCTTCTGATGTATTTTCATGGTGTAAGAATGAATTTGCACAGATTGGAGATGATATTTTTATCTCCGAGGATTTTATAATTGACGATGGAAACAATCTCGCCGCAAGTTGTATGGATAAAACCATCGGTGTTTATGTATTTTCAAAATCCAATTCTCTAGGAACATTAGAAGACATTCTTCTTCCCATGTTGAAATCCGCACAAAGCGAGCTGGTCAATAAAGCGGAAAAATTTATTGATAGGGCATTCATTTGGAAAATGGCACAAGATAATGTTGAGAAAAGGGTTGCTGAAATTGCGAAAAGGAAAAAAGCGATAATCACAACAATGGGGCAAAGAAAAAAGCCGGGTTCATCCATGAACGTTATTATTGATCAAGGAAAACTGATTTCAACAGATATTTTTACCCGAAATAATGATGTCAAGCTGTTTGTTGATTTTGTTGCCTCTTTGGCAGTATTAAGAACAGAAGAATTTACCCAAAATAATCGGAATTACAAATAAGTCTTTGCCTAACCAGTTAACGATTATTCAAATAATAGGTAGGTTTGAAATTTATGATACTTTCTATTATTATTCCTGTTTATCATTGTGAAAAGTGTTTAGTACCATTGCATGAGCGTATAGTTCAAACTGTTAATGCACTAGATAATATAAGTGATTATGAAATCATTTTTGTTGAAGATGGCGGGCAAGATGGTTCATGGGAAACAATTGAAATGTTGGCTAAACAAGACAAACATGTACGTGGTATCCAGCTTAGCCGTAATTTTGGTCAACATCATAGTATTAGCGCAGGTATAGAATTGTGCAAAGGTGATTGGGCTGTTGTCATGGATTGCGATCTCCAAGATTGTCCAGAAGATATTGTTCATCTTTGGAAAAAAGCCCAAAAAGGGTATGATGTTGTAAACGCACGTCGACAAGCACGGCAAGATTCTTGGTGGAGAAGAAGTTCATCTCATTTGTATCACATCATTCTTGAGTGGCTTTCAGGGCTTTCTTACGATCCCCAAGTTGCTAATTTCCGGATCGTAAGTAGAAAAGTCATTTCTGCTTATAACTCGATGCAAGAAACTTCAAGAACATTTGGAGGTCAAGTTCAATGGCTGGGTTTCACAACGGGTTATATAGACGTACAACATGAAAGCCGTTATGAAGGAAAAAGTGCCTATACTTTTAGAAAATTATTTGGCGCTGCAATAGAAGTCATCACTTCTTATTCAAATAAACCACTGAAACTTTCTATTGGTTTAGGGATTGCCATCTCATTTTTTGCGGCAATGGCCTCGATTTGGATTATGATACGGGCTTTTTATTGGGGAATTCCAGTTCTAGGTTGGGCCAGCTTAATGGTTTCTATCTGGTTTCTAGGAGGGATTATTATTGCAAACCTTGGTATTATAGGGCTTTATATTGGTAAAATTTATGATGAGACACGGAAACGCCCAATTTATGTGATTTCTAAAAGAGTCAACTGAATTCATCTCTACATTAAAGTATGGAAATCGAATTTGATCCAAATAAAGCATCATCAAACCTCATCAAGCATGGTATTTCTTTTGAAGAATCATCAACAGCACTTCTTGATCCATTAGCTTTGGTTCGAGAAGAACCGGATGCTGAGGGTGAGAACCGCTGGGTGCTGATAGGTATGAGTAATCAAGCGAGATTGCTAACTGTCGTTTATACGCTACGAAATGAACGTATCCGTCTTATTTCGGCGCGTAAAGCAACTAAAACAGAGGCAAAGAATTATGCGTGAAGAATATGATTTTTCAAATGCAAAAAGGGCGAAGGACGTACCTCATCTCTCAAAATTGCAAGCCGAAGCCAAAGATAAAACTTGTGTTATTATCATGCTGGATAACGAAGTTCTTCAAAGCTATCAAGCCAAAGCAAAGGCTAAAGGACTTTCATATCAAACACTTATTAACAATACTCTGATGAAATCGATGGCTTATCGGACCATTGATGAAGCTTCACCAGCATAGCTAAGGTTTTAAGATAACTAAGGTTTTAAGTAGGTACACAAAAGTTCTTTCAAAAATGTTAACAGATTTATGTGTACCTACTTATACTGTTGTTAATAATGAGGAAAAGGTAAAATGAATATAATCCTTATCCATCCATACATTGTTGTGCGTGAACTGGATATTCATATGTCTGAACCATTAGGGTTGGTTTCGCTTGCAACTTATTTGATTGAAGAAAGAAATACGCTTATGATTTTTATAAAATCTTTTATAACAATCACAGTACCTAGTATTACACCAAAAAATTTATGGTCTACCACTTAATTCTACCTAAAAAAAATATACCATGCGTTTTTGTAAGTTATTTAACCAACTAATGGGCAACATTATAGTAGTAGGTATTGGTCTGATTTTGGCCATGCTCATAGGATAAATTTTAATGCGAATTCTCTTTTATGAAAGCATGGACTTTGACATGGAAATGTGGAAGTATGCCACCATTATGAAAATTCAAAGTAATAACCCACGCATCGGGCATGAGCATCGCCCCAATTGTAGAGCGTGGTTAATGGGTGTAGAAGTCAAGACCAATAGCTTTGGTCTACGCAACAATGAGACAACGCTAGAAAAGCCACCCAATACTTATCGGATTGTTGTGCTTGGCGATTCCATTACGATGGGTTGGGGTGTGCCACAAGATCAAACTTACCCTACTCAACTGGAACGTATGTTCAATACTCAAGCACCAGAGGGTTTCCCATTACATATGCATTATGAAATACTCAATCTAGGTATAGGAAACTACAATACGGCACAAGAAGTTACAAGATTACGTCATATTGGTTTACAATTTGACCCAGATTTAATTTTATTGGCTTTTTTTATCAATGATGCTGAGCCCGTTCCGCAGCAGAAGTCTGGTTTCTTGATTGAACATTCCTACCTATATACGTTTGTACTTTCACGCTTAAAAAGAGTTTCATTTGGAAATACTAAACCATTAACGTTCAAGGACTATTATCGGGGGTTATATACAGAAAATCAGCAAGGCTGGCAAGCAACTAAAGCCGCCTTGGTTGAACTTGTGGATATAGGGTATGAACAATAAATTCCTATAGCAATGTTTATCATTCCAGAACTACATGATCTCAGTGTTGCTTATCCATTCGCAGACATCCATGAAAACATCATGGCAACTGCAACAGGGATAGGACTGCCTGCTGTAGACTTACTCACCCTCTTTAGGAACTACTCGCCGGAAGAGGCATTATGGGTTTCTCCTACTGATGCACACCATAATGCACTTGCCCAGTCCATGATCGCTAGAGGTATATACGATGCATTAGCAGCAAACCTGATTAAACCATGAGTTATAGTTCTAATACTTATACTTTCAAAAAATATACTTAACTTAGCCATATGGTAAAATTATTTTTCAGAACCGTTATAAATTGATTGAGGAAAGAAATACGCTTATGAATTTTATAAAATCTTTTACAACAATCACAGTACCTACAATCTTATTATTAATTGTTTTTCTTGAGTTGGTATTTTCATTTGTGCTGCCAGCATCAGATATTCCTTTAACAAATTTTTATGAGAAAGTGGGTGCCCATTCTGGTCCAAATCAGGAGGGCATTTATAGAAAAGGCAGTGAAATAGCTGCAAAATATAGTATTAATGAGCAAGGTTGGAACTCTATTCATAAGACTTATGCTATAGAAAAAAACAATCCTAGAATAATTGTTATTGGTGATTCTTATGTTGACGCGCTTCAGGTTGACGTAGATAAATCGTTTGTTTCAATTATGCAACAGGAATTTAATCATTTTTTTCCTGTAGAAGTTTTTGGGATGGGATATTATAGTTCCCCTTTGAGTCAATACTTGAGTGTTATGCGTGATGCCATCAGGTATTCCCCTGATTTGATCGTTGTTAGCATTATCCATAACGATTTTGACGAATCCTTAGTAAAAAATAAAGATCAACCGTACTTCTTGCAATTTGATAAAATTAATAATGAGTTTATTCCAAGAAAACCACAAAATACGTTGTCCAAAGTTAAGAGGATACTATCAAAGTCCGCAACTGTCAGGTTTATTTATTTGAATCTTCAGGTTAATAGGCTATTTCAAAAATCAAATGATAATGTTAATGATAATGTTGAGGCTAATGTGGATACTAGGATATTGGATGAAGACTATGTAAATAATGAATTAAGACCAATGGCACATCATATTTTTCAAAAAATGCAATCCTTAGCATTGGCAAATGACATCAAGCTATTATTTATAATGGATGCATCAAGAGAAAGAATCTATAAAAATAACCCTGACTTGAATTCTTTGAATAAAATGGTTTATAGCTTAACGGAAGATATGGGTATAGATTTTATAGACTTAACTGCACTATTCAAAGATGATTTCTCTAAAAATAAAAAAAAATTTGAATTTGATATTGATCACCATTGGAATTCATATGCCCATAAATTGCTTGGTAAATATCTTTCGGAAAAAATCATTTCAGGAAACTATTTGAATTCAAAATGAGTTAAATTGAATATGAAGATTACATTAGTGAGACCCCCTACCGTTTTACTCCATAACTCCAGCCTCCAAGATGCGGTTCCACCAATTGGTTTAGCCTATCTTGCTTCTAGCCTTAAACAAGCAGGACATGAAGTTGTTGGTATTGATGCGCTTGGAGAAGGTATTGAGCAATGGGGTAAAGTAGACGATTGGCCAGAAGTAACACGCCATGGTTTACCAATACCAACGCTAATTCAGAGAATACCCGCAGATAGCCAGCTTATCGGTGTTAACTGCATGTTTTCAGCAACTTGGCCTTATGTACATACAGTTTTGCAAGCTATTCGTGAAGCATTTCCCAATGTGCCAATTGTTGTTGGCGGTGAGCATATCACTGCGGTACCAGAATATGTTCTTGATACTTGCCCGGCTGTTGATTACTGTATCAAAGGTGAGGGAGAAAGAGCTATTGTCATGTTAACTGAAGCACTCAGTGAAACAAGTGATCCTGAAGAAATAAGTCAAAGAGTGCCGGGTATTGTACTCAGAGTTAACGGTAGAGTTGTTCATGGGATAAATGCGAAAAGAATTAGAGACGTTGGGAATATTCCGAAACCTGATTGGACCGTTTTTCCAATTCAAATATTTTTAGATGGTGGATATCAGCATGGTGTTGATAGAGGACGTTCAATGCCAATACTTGCAAGCCGTGGTTGCCCATACAAGTGTACATTTTGCTCTTCCCCACAGATGTGGACAACGCTTTGGAGAGCACGTCCACCGGCTGATGTTGTCAATGAAATGAAGGAATATATTGAGAAATACCATGTCGAAAATTTTGATTTTTATGATCTCACGGCAATCATAAAAAAAGCGTGGATAATTGAATTCTGTAAAAAGGTGATTGAAGAGTTGCCACCCATTAAATGGCAATTGGCATCCGGTACCCGATCAGAGGCTCTTGATGAAGAAACGGCTAAGTATCTGTATGATTCTGGATGCTGTAATATCATCTATGCGCCAGAAAGTGCCAATATTAAAACGTTGGCATTAATTAAAAAGAAAGTAGTACCGAAAAAAATTCTGGCTTCAATGCGAGCTGCTTGTAAGAATAATCTTGAAGTGAAAGCAAATATTCTTATTGGATTTCCCGGTGAAAGAAAGCGAGATACTTTGCCTAATACAGTCTTTTTTATTAAGATGGCTTGGATTGGTGTTCAAGACGCAACTTGCTTTCCCTTCTCGCCTTACCCCGGAAGTGAATTATTTCAACAGCTTATAAATGATGGTCGTATTAAGCTAGATGACGATTATTTACGTTCATTATTCAATTATCAGCCCTTGAATAAGACGGACTCCTATTCTGAATATATGTCAGATAAGTTTGTAACATATTGCACCGTATTTAACATGCTTGTATTTTATGCGTTTAGCTTTTTGTTCCGTCCTATCAGAGCTTGGCATTTATTTAATAACTTGTTTATTAAGAAAAAACCCGTTTCTAGAGTTGAGGTAGCACTTTTTAGAATGATGCAACGTAGCAAGCAGAAGCTTCCAGATTAATTGGGCATGTACAGAATAATCAAATTTTTTAAGTGGCGTTTTTTTTTAGCTTCTATTATTCAAAGATAAATAAATGAATAATTATATTGGATATATTGGCATATTGATGACAATTGTCTTTACACTATACAGCCAGCTTATTATAAAATGGCAAGTGAACAATGCCGGAGAACTTCCGTTAGATCATTTTGGAAAATTAAAATTTTTATTGATTTTATTATTAAACCCTTGGGTCATTTCTGCAATTATAGCAACACTTGGTGCCGGACTCAGTTGGATGTTAGCGATGTCAAAATTTGACCTGAGTTATGCTTACCCTTTTACAAGTCTCCTATATGTTTTGATGACGGTTGCCAGTGTTGTTATTTTTAATGAATCACTGACCCTGAATAAAATGATAGGCGTATTTTTCATTATGATAGGTATTATTATTTTAACCAAAGGTTAAGGTTCTACATGGACCAAATAACAAATGGCATACGATCACGCTATACTAGAATATGAACATTCC
>JBDLJY010000120.1:0-17413 GCA_039714115.1 Pseudomonadota bacterium
GACCTGCCATGTTTTGGATACCTGGCAGGTCTGATTTTGGGGGGTTTATCATACTGGCATTGATGTAGCGTATCCACCGATATTTATATATAAATCGGGTGGAGTCGCGATCTCGCTTAATCCACCCCCTACATGTATGGTTTTAGGCTTAAGACAGGCTCGGGACAGGTTTTTCTCGTTCCTTTACTCCGCAAAGAATTTTTAGACTTTTTCCCAACACAAAATACGATTATTAACCGGCATTTCATAATCACCCTGCAATGTCATCCCACCCCGGTTAGCCAAACTGTCTAACCATTCAAAATCGCGGATGCCGCTGAATGAATTGCGTTCTTTTAACCAAAGATCAAAACGTGCATTGCTTTCGCTGCTATATTGTCCACCATAATTGAATGGCCCATATAAAACCAACAAGCCGCCGCTTGAAAGTACGCTGGCACAGCCTGCGAACATAGCTTGAACATCGCTCTTAGCCATAATATGTACACAGTTTGCCGAAAAAATGCCATCATACTGCTTTTTAGGCCACCCATCCTGGCTGACATCGAGTGCCAGAGGCAAACGAGTATTGAGCAAATTCGCTTCGTCTAGCCACATCTTGATGCCGGCATGATTTTCGGCGCGATCACTGGTTTGCCAAATCAGATGAGGCATTTTTTCCGCAAAATACACAGCATGTTGTCCTGTGCCGCTGCCTATTTCCAAGATACGCTTGCACTCAGCAAACAAGGGTTTGATCACTGATAAAATGGGAACACGGTTTTGATCACAAGAATCAGCGTAGGGTTTCATTAACAAGTCTCCGTTTTGTAAGGAATATGCTGGTTGATCTCTGCCATATAATCAGCGACAGCCTCTTGCTCATGTTTTACATATTGGGCTATCGCTTGCTGAAAAGGATTATCGGAAAGCCAATGACAAGATTGTATCAAAGTTGGCACAAAACCCCGTGCTACTTTATGTTCTCCTTGTGCGCCAGGTTCAAATAGCTGCAAACCCTTTTCGATACAATATTCAATACCTAAATAGTAGCAAGCCTCAAAATGCAGATTTTCAACCGGCTCGATACAACCCCAAAGCCTGCCATATAGAGTTGTATCACTACAGTACATCAAAGCGCCGGCAATACATTTGTCCCCCTTATCAGCCAATACCAAAATGGTTTGATCAGGCAATTTTTCGGCTACGTCTCCAAAAAAAGCCTCATTCAGAGTAGCAACTCCCCATTTTCTTTCAAACAAGGCATTGTAGAAATGACTAAAGTGCCGCCAATCGGTACTTGAAGCAGTATGTCCATCTAATACACGTAAATTAATACCACTTTTTTTAATGCTCAGGCGTTCCTTGTGGATATTTTTGCGTTTTTTGGCTTTGAGTGTTCCTAAAAATTCTTCAAAATCTGTGTAACCTTGGTTATGCCAATGGAAATGACAATCGTGGCGCGAGAACCATCCTTGCTGTTGGAGCCATTCATGTTGATTTTTTTGAGGAAACAAGATATGGCAACCACTGGCACCGCTTTGTTGTGCTAATGCTATCGAACTTTCAAGCAATATGGGTGCAATTTTTTCAAACAACTCTGGTTTAACTAATAAACGCTGCCCAGTGGCTGGCGTATATGGAATAGCAGAAACGAGTTTAGGAAAATAACGTAGATTGGCACGTTGCCATGCCTCTGCCCAAGCATCATCGAATACAAATTCTCCATAAGAGTTATGTTTTTCATACAAAGGCATCGCGCCTATTAAAGTACCATTGTCATAAACCGCAATATGCCGGGGCAGCCAGCCAAAATTTTCACCCACGCAATGATTTTTTTCCAGCGCGGATAAGAATTCGTGCTTTAAAAAGGGATTGTTGTCTTGTATCAGCTGGTTCCATTCAGATTTGGAAATGTCAGCAATTTGGGTATGTATTTTTATGTGCATTTAGTGCTATCCTTTGACACCGACGCCAGCTTAAAAATCCGATTTTTTGAAAAAATCTGATTTTTTTTGCCCACTGTATCGTTTACGATTGGATCAACGTCATACAGAAAAAATCAGCCCTCACATTTTTTTAGCCAAGTTTTACCCGTCTGGCGTGGTGCCAAAATTGTTTAAACGTTACGGAGCAGGTTGCAAAAGTGTCTTTATAAGCACGACAAGACTAAAAATTAACCCTCACATTTTTATAACTTAATGGCAGTGATTTAATATTCAGTCTTATTTCTCAGAAGAATAGAAATTTGATTTGACTGAAATTGAATTGAAGAGTATCATCGCCTCCCCTCAATGCCGAGCAAAAGGTACACCAACAACAGTATTAAACCGCATTTCAAGAAAAAGCTACAGGAGCGCCTAAACAATCAATGCCATTAAGTTAAGGGTAAGGATTGCCCCTACATAATATAACGGTTTGTAGGGGCATACCCTATCGGGTTTGCCCTCTTAACTTAATGGCCTAAACAATCCTCATGTTCCCGCCAGTCGGCTACATGGCTTTGAAAATCATTATAAGATCAAGCCGAGAAAGGCAGGGTTTCGTCTAGTTTTAGATGATGAGAAGAGTGTGTTAGTGATAGCAGTGTGAAAAATAGAGCGATGTTTAACGTCACGAACGGGGTTGCAAACCCCGTCCTGCACAGAGGTAATTGATATGTCTGAACTTTCCAAGAAAGGCGAAAACATTTATCAAACGGAAATTTTACCAAATTTACCAGTTGATAAATTGAAGGGCAAGATTGTAGCCATTGAGGTAGAATCTGGAGATTATTTTGTCGAAGATACCGTTTTAAAAGCGGTCATGCTGGGTAGGAAACGGTATCCGCAACAAAAATTTTACTGTAAACGAGTAGGTTATAGAGCAGTTTACTCCCACAAAGGTTATATTCCTGTTAAGTATAAGGAAAAATAATGATTACTGGTACTATCAACGAAGATTTGGAGCCCTTGCTTGATGATATATTCATTGAAGGAAAAAAGGGGTGGATAGCCTTACGAACCATTTTGGATACGGGATTTAATGGCGAATTTTGTTTACCACGAAAATATGCACAAGAAGTCAAAATGGAATTTTTGTGCGAAGTAGAAGCAGAGCTAGCAGATGGCAGTTTGATTACAGAACCTCTTTATAAGGGCACTATTTTAGTTAAAAATCAACCTCATGTTGTTGAAATAACACTGACAGATTCTGAAACAGCTGTGATGGGAATGGCAATGCTTCTGGAAAAAGAAGCAATTTTTAATCTCCGAACAATGACGATTCAAGTGGTTTGAGATACTGTTCCCACGTAGCGAGTCAATGCCATTAAGTTAAGCAAAAATTATTGATTTTATGGGATAAAATACGTGACAATCGTATTTTTAACTGAGCAACTACGTCAAAAAAAATCCGATCCCTCAATACTTCGGGATCGGATTTTTTTTTTACGTTTAGACTTTTTCCCAACACAAAATACGATTATTAACCGGCATTTCATAATCACCCTGCAATGTCATCCCACCCCGGTTAGCCAAACTGTCTAACCATTCAAAATCGCGGATGCCGCTGAATGAATTGCGTTCTTTTAACCAAAGATCAAAACGTGCATTGCTTTCGCTGCTATATTGTCCACCATAATTGAATGGCCCATATAAAACCAACAAGCCGCCGCTTGAAAGTACGCTGGCACAGCCTGCGAACATAGCTTGAACATCGCTCTTAGCCATAATATGTACACAGTTTGCCGAAAAAATGCCATCATACTGCTTTTTAGGCCACCCATCCTGGCTGACATCGAGTGCCAGAGGCAAACGAGTATTGAGCAAATTCGCTTCGTCTAGCCACATCTTGATGCCGGCATGATTTTCGGCGCGATCACTGGTTTGCCAAATCAGATGAGGCATTTTTTCCGCAAAATACACAGCATGTTGTCCTGTGCCGCTGCCTATTTCCAAGATACGCTTGCACTCAGCAAACAAGGGTTTGATCACTGATAAAATGGGAACACGGTTTTGATCACAAGAATCAGCGTAGGGTTTCATTAACAAGTCTCCGTTTTGTAAGGAATATGCTGGTTGATCTCTGCCATATAATCAGCGACAGCCTCTTGCTCATGTTTTACATATTGGGCTATCGCTTGCTGAAAAGGATTATCGGAAAGCCAATGACAAGATTGTATCAAAGTTGGCACAAAACCCCGTGCTACTTTATGTTCTCCTTGTGCGCCAGGTTCAAATAGCTGCAAACCCTTTTCGATACAATATTCAATACCTAAATAGTAGCAAGCCTCAAAATGCAGATTTTCAACCGGCTCGATACAACCCCAAAGCCTGCCATATAGAGTTGTATCACTACAGTACATCAAAGCGCCGGCAATACATTTGTCCCCCTTATCAGCCAATACCAAAATGGTTTGATCAGGCAATTTTTCGGCTACGTCTCCAAAAAAAGCCTCATTCAGAGTAGCAACTCCCCATTTTCTTTCAAACAAGGCATTGTAGAAATGACTAAAGTGCCGCCAATCGGTACTTGAAGCAGTATGTCCATCTAATACACGTAAATTAATACCACTTTTTTTAATGCTCAGGCGTTCCTTGTGGATATTTTTGCGTTTTTTGGCTTTGAGTGTTCCTAAAAATTCTTCAAAATCTGTGTAACCTTGGTTATGCCAATGGAAATGACAATCGTGGCGCGAGAACCATCCTTGCTGTTGGAGCCATTCATGTTGATTTTTTTGAGGAAACAAGATATGGCAACCACTGGCACCGCTTTGTTGTGCTAATGCTATCGAACTTTCAAGCAATATGGGTGCAATTTTTTCAAACAACTCTGGTTTAACTAATAAACGCTGCCCAGTGGCTGGCGTATATGGAATAGCAGAAACGAGTTTAGGAAAATAACGTAGATTGGCACGTTGCCATGCCTCTGCCCAAGCATCATCGAATACAAATTCTCCATAAGAGTTATGTTTTTCATACAAAGGCATCGCGCCTATTAAAGTACCATTGTCATAAACCGCAATATGCCGGGGCAGCCAGCCAAAATTTTCACCCACGCAATGATTTTTTTCCAGCGCGGATAAGAATTCGTGCTTTAAAAAGGGATTGTTGTCTTGTATCAGCTGGTTCCATTCAGATTTGGAAATGTCAGCAATTTGGGTATGTATTTTTATGTGCATTTAGTGCTATCCTGCCAAAAATCGTGGTTGCTTAAAAATCATATTTTTTCAAAAAGCTTGTCGTCCCGACGGAGGAGGGAACTTACTGAGGGATCGGATTTTTTTTTGACGTAGCTGCTCCAATAAAATCAATGGCATTGTATTAACGCCTGCGCTAGGCTGTAGTTTATTGCATTGGACATATTAGCGAATCGGCGGCGCGTATTGAATGCCTCCCTGATTCCACAAAGCATTTAATCCACGCTCCATTTTAAAGGGTGATTCCATACCCACGTTACGTTCAAAAATTTCAGCATAATTGCCGATTTGTTTGATGAGCTGATAAGCCCAATCGTTAGACAATCCAAGCCCTTTGCCCATATCGCCTTCCATTCCTAGCAGACGTTTAATGCCCGGAGCTGTGCTCGATTTTTTGAGTTCATCAACGTTTTTTGAAGTCACTCCCATTTCTTCTGCATTAATGAGGGCAAACAATACCCATTTAATCACATTAAACCATTCATCATCACCTTGCCGTACCACAGGCCCTAATGGCTCCTTGGATATGATTTCGGGCAGCACGATCACACTATCAGGCTTAGCCAGTTTGAAGCGTAGAGCGTGGAGTTGAGATTGATCGCTAGTCAAAACATCACAGCGCCCACTCTCAAATCCTCTAATAGTCTGATCGGGCGTTTCAAAAACAACCGGGGTGTATTTCATCTTATGTTGACGGAAATAATCAGCCAGATTGAGTTCAGTTGTGGTGCCAGTATCAGTGCAAACGGTTGCGCCGTCCAATTGTAAGACACTTGTGATCCCCAAATCTTTGTTGACCATAAAACCTTGCCCATCATAATAACTGACTCCGGTAAAGTTAAGACCCATTGTTGTATCACGGGTTAAAGTCCAAGTGGTATTTCGAGAAAGTAGATCAACTTCTCCAGATTGAAGGGCGGTAAAACGCTCTTTGGCAGTCAGCGGTGTATATTTGACTTTGTTAGCGTCACCAAGAGTAGCCGCTGCCACGGCTCGGCAAAATTCAACATCAAATCCCGTCCATTCACCTTTATCATTAAGACTGGAAAAGGCGGCAGCACCAGTGTTGACTCCGCATTGTATGAAGCCCTTTTTTTTGACAAGCTCAAGTACACTTTTGCTTGGCAGAACTTCGGTATCAGCAATGGTATGGGTGTTTGGAGTGAGCAAAACCATAACCAAGCCAATCGTACCTACAAGGAACAATATTGCGACTATTGTGCTATATATTATAAAAGGTTTGTTTTTCATAGTTTTATACTCAGAAAAGTTTATAAAAATCCTATTTTTTAAAAGGATTTTTTAAATCGCGTTAGTCATCTAAAAATCCTATTTTTTAAAAGGATTTTTTAAATCGTGTTTCAAACCCATCCAATAGCAACAACGCTCACTTCTACTCCATTAACCACTTTAATAGTTGACAATTTTTCAAGCACCGTTTCCTCAAGCACCGGAATAAACAAAGCAATGGTAACGCTTGATATGCCTAAATTCTTAGCATAATCCGCCGCTTGATCTCGATCCGATTTGATTTGATAACTGCCAACAAAGCTTTTAACTTCGATAATGCCCCGTTGTTTGCCACACTCAAGATGGAGATCAACTTTGCCATTGCCAGTCGGAAATTCTGGGCTCACCATACAACGCTTTCCCACTGCATCCCTAAGCCAGTTAAAAAGATGAAATTGTCCAACCGCCTCCGTCAGCTTTAAATCGGTTTTACGGCGCGGTTGATCGCTCCATGGATTAATACCTTGCGCTTTAAGGCGAGCCAGATAGTCTTTGTACCTTGTCAGCAAAGCTGGTAAATTAAGTAATCCCTTGTGGTTGCCCCTAAAAACATCGGAGAGTTCATCCAAAGGTGCCAGTGCAAGGATTGGCGTTTCTGAACCGATAATTTCATGACTTAGCGCATCATAAAGACACCGTTGAACAAATGGAGAGGTAAAACGGCAAACATCTTGCCTTTCACCGCTTGGCGACGTTTCAAGAGTTGGCTCAATAATACCATGAAGATAAAGATAATTGTGCAGAGAGTGATGAAAAAAGAAGGGAACATTTGACGTTGTAAACAATGTCGTCAAAAAATTTTGGTACGCCAAATCTTTCGCTTTGGCAATCAGGTTTAATAAGGTATTATTAGGCTCTCTGGTTCGGGCAAAATGCCAAACCAGTTCCCAATTTTCTTCATCAAGCGTTTTATCCACTCCGGGATTATACTTTTCAGTCAGCAGCTCTCCAAACCATGAAACTAATCCGGGCTGCCCTTTTGTAGATTGATAAATTTTGTCCACCACTGCTGGCTTAATCTGTTGACCACTTTCATCAGTGTACTGACGATACAACTCCTTGACTTCTTCAGGCGTTAAATTGGGCACCTTCAACGATCTTTGAATGTTAAACGGAGAACCCCGTTGACTTTCAATACCCAAGACGGCTCGAACGCCAACCAGTGCGAGTCCGTGCAGCCAGTTGTTTTCATGGTTAAGATACAGTTCCCTAAATTGTGCAACCATATAGTCTATCAAAGCCAGTGGAAGGGTATCGACTTCATCTATCAATAAAATAAGCGGACGATCCCATAATCCATCGTTTTTTGAGAACAGTTGACGAAAATCATCCCAATTAGAGACTTGAGGGTGGGAAGGCAACTCGGTTTTGAGTAATCTGCCAAACGCTACGGGAAAATTCGTTTCTTCCTCCATTCCTCTCAATGCGCCCAGTGAGAAATTAAAAACAGTAAATTCATCCGGGTATTGCTGTTCTATGGCTTGTTCTATTTGTCTCATCAGCCAAGTTTTACCCGTCTGGCGCGGTGCCCAAATTGTAAAATAATGACCACCTTTTTCGGGTTTACCAATAAGCTGCTCAACACCCTGAGCAATCAGTGCTTGACGTTGGACACAAAAATGATCCTGACAATCAACTGGTCCATAAGAGCAAAAATGTCTCATAATTGACTCCTTTTAAAAGAATTATAACTACATGGAAAAAATAGGAGTCCAAGATTTATCTTGGACGTCCAAGGAGTTTACCATGCACTACTAGCAAAAGGCAGTGCAGAAAAGTTTCTAAAAATCCTATTTTTTAAAAAAATCGGATTTTTTAAATCGTGTTTCAAACCCATCCAATAGCAACAACACTCACCTCTACCCCATTAACCACTTTAATAGTTGACAATTTTTCAAGCACCGTTTCCTCAAGCACCGGAATAAACAAAGCAATAGTCACGCTTGATATGCCTAAATTCTTGGCATAATCCGCCGCTTGATCTTGATGCGATTTGATTTGATAACTATCAATAAAGCTTTTAACTTCGATAATGCCCCGTTGTTTGCCACACTGAAGATGGAGATCGACTTTGCCATTGCCAGTCGGAAACTCTGGCGTCACTATACAACGCTTTCCCACTGCATCCCTAAGCCAGTTAAATAGATGAAATTGTCCAACCGCCTCCGTCAGCTTTAAATCTTTTTTACGGCGCGGTTGTTCGTTCCATGGATTAATACCTTGCGCTTTAAGGCGAACCAGATAGTCTTTGTACCTTGTCAGCAAAGCCGGTAAATTAAGGGAAGTACCCCCAAAAACATCGGTGAGTTCATCCAAAGGTGCCAGTGCGAGGATTGGCGTTTCTGAGCCGATAATTTCCTGACTTAGCGCATCATAAAGACACCGTTGAACAAATGGAGAGGTAAAACGGCAAACATCTTGCCTTTCACCGCTTGGCAACGTTTCAAGAGTTGGCTCAATAATCCCATGAAGATAAAGATAATTGTGCAGAGGGTGATGAAAAAAGAAGGGAACATTTGACGTTGTAAACAATGTCGTCAAAAAATTTTGATACGCCGAATCTTTCGCTTTGGCAATCAGGTTTAATAAGGTATTATTAGGCTCTCTGGTTCGGGCAAAATGCCAAACAAGTTCCCAATTTTCTTCATCAAGCGTTTTATCCACCCCGGGATTATACTTTTCAGTCAACAGCTCTCCAAACCATGAAACTAATCCGGGCTGCCCTTTTGTAGATTGATAAATTTTGTCCACCACGGCTGGCTTAATCGGTTGACCACTTTCTTCTTGGTATTGACGATATAACTCTTTGACTTCTTCATGCGTTAAATTGGGCACCTTCAACGATCTTTGAATGTTAAACGGAGAACCCCGTTGACTTTCAATACCCAAGACGGCTCTAACGCCAACCAGTGCGAGTCCGTGCAGCCAGTTGCTTTCACGCTCAAGATACATTTCCCTAAATTGTGCAACCATCAAATCTATCAAAGCCAGTGGAAGGGTATCCACTTCATCTATCAACAAAATAAGCGGACGATCCCACAATCCTTCCGTTCTTGAAAATAAATCACGGAATTGTTTCCAACTTGATACAATAGGTTTGTTGGGTAGTTTCTCCTGAAGTAACTCACCAAATTTTTCTGGAAAATCTGAGTTTTCAGAAGGAGTAAAGCTCATTCCTCTCAATGCGCCCAGTGAGAAATTAAAAACTGTAAATTCCTCCGGGTATTGCTGTTCTATGGCTTGTTCTATTTGTCTCATCAGCCAAGTTTTACCCGTCTGGCGCGGTGCCCAAATTGTAAAATAATGACCACTTTCTTCCTCCGGGCTACCAATGAGCTGCTGAACCCCAGTCGCAATCAGTGCTTGGCGTTGGACACAAAAATGCGCCTGACAATCGACTGGTCCATAAGAGCAAAAATGTCTCATAATTGATTCCTTTTAAAAGAATTACAGGGTTAACTACAGGGATATTTCCGGTACAAAAAAATACCTTGAACTCTTAGTTCGACGTTTTTGATCGGTGAGTACAGCTAATGTTCAACAACGAATAAAAACATGAGCGGCACGATATGGCATTGATGTTCAGAGTCGAGTATGAAAACAAACAATGCGCTATTTTTGGCCACAAAGTGTGGTTCTTGAATATTGAAGGTTTTTATTCGTTGTTGAACATTAGCTGTACTCACGATAAAAAAGCGGACTACCAAAAAAAATGAAATTATCATATCATAACAAACGCGAAGCATCCAAACTAGAAATAGGAGTTTACCATGCACTACTATTTAATTATCTTGTTAATCTGGCCCGCTTTTTAATCACGGGCTGCGGCTCAGACACACAGCCAACCACCACGTCACCAGCGCCAGACAACGGCACCCGCCTTGCCCTACTGATTGGCAATGATAACTATGATGAAAACGCCAACAAGTTAAAACTCGGTGCGCTCGATAATCCGGTCAATGACGCTCGTGACATGGCTAAAGCCCTTAAAGGTTTAGGCTATCAAGTGATATTAAGAACTAATGTCAACAAAACCGCCTTCAATCGGGCAGTGCGTGACTTTAGGCAATTCGCCAGGGCATTGATATTAAAGAGGAAGCCTTAAAAGCCGACGCGGTGTTACAGCAAATGCAAGTCGCCCATAGTGGTGTGAATATTATAATTTTGGACGCTTGCCGCGATAGCATTCCAGATGATTTTTTCAACGACGGAGAAAATAAAGGGGCTTTTAAAGGATTAGGGACTGGTTTAACCCAAATGAATGTGCTGCGTGGCTCATTAATTGCCTATTCCACTGCGCCGAATACCACTCGCTTCAATTCGCCACCACCGAAGCTCAATTTGTCCAAGCACTCCAACAAAAGCCCACAACTCAGCGACAAAAAAAGGGACGCAATAAAGGTGTCGCAGGCATTGAAGAAGATGACCATTGTCTCTAATTAAAAATTCTCTCGCCCGCTCCGTTTGAGGATTATGAGTTCGTTAATTCGTTGTGCAATCTCACGTTTGGCTTGCCTCAGTAATTTTATTTCGGATGCGTTCAACATTCGGGGTGTTGAGCAAGTAAGTCAGACTCTGTAAGGCAGTCAAGCCCGAAACAGAACTGCCACCAGTGTTCAAGTTTTTCTCCATGTTTCAACCTCAACAGAGAACAATTCGCAAACCTGTTGCAAATCAATCCAGCGAGCGTTTTTAAATTAGAACGTCGCACCGATATGTATATTGGTTTACTGCGTAGCCATATTGAAGCAATGGGGGGAGCACTTGAGATTGTTGCACATTTCCCTGATGGAGAAGTGCGGATAAACCAATTTTCTCAGGATAAAGGTTAAGGTATAAAAGGAGTCCAAGATTTATCTTGGACAAATTTTGAACTCCAAAATACCAGATGTACTGGCCTAAAGAATCTTACCCAAAAATTCTCTAGCCCGCTCCGATTGAGGATGACAAATAATTGGGGTCAGAGTAAAATTAATTGATTATTGTTGCTGCAATAATTAATTTTACTCTGACCCCAATTATTTTATTAAAGGTTTAGGGACTGGTTTAACCCAAATGAATGCGCTGCGTGGCTCATTAATTGCCTATTCTACCGCGCCGAATACTACCGCATGGGGCGGTTTGCCCGGAGAACGTAATAGCGTTTATACGAAATATTTGCTAAAAGCGTTGAAAACTAAGGCTCATTTGAATTATGCCGAATTATTTATTGAGGTGCGAAAACAGGTGTCGGTTGAGACTCAGAATGAGGAAGTGCAACAGATGCCTTGGGAGGCGAATTCGTTGACGAGAAAGTTTTGTTTTGGCAGTTGTCAGGATTGGGATCGAGAACGCGCCGCAGAGTTGAAACTGCAACAGGATAAATTGGCGCAGGAACGGGCAGAGTTGGAACGGCAACGCGCCGAATTGGAACAGCAACGCATTGAACAAGAAAAACGATCACGGCAACGCGCTAATAAGTCGTACCGCTACACTGATAACCGCGATGGCACTGTCACAGATAATAGTTCGGGGCTGATCTGGATGAAAAATGCGAATTGTTTTGGCGAGCAAAATTGGGATACTGCCATACAAAGTGCCGCCAATCTAGCCCATGGAGAATGTGGACTTCGTGATGGTTCTCGGCGTGGGATGTGGCGTTTACCTACTAAAGAGGAATGGGAAGCGATGATAGACGATAGATATAAGTACCCCGCACTCTCCAATGCTGCTGGAACCGGTCAGTGGAAGGAAGGAGATGCGTTTTCAGACGTGCAGTGGTGGTATTGGTCGTCTTCCACAAGGAACTTGTCCAGCGCATGGGGCGTGGGCCTCAACGGCGGCGGCGTGGGCTTCAACGTCAAGACGTTCGCGCTCTACGTGTGGGCCGTCCGAGGCGGACATTGATAATTTGAGGCTTTGACACTTTGGGCGCTTTGATTTTTTTTTGGGGGTATTTCCCTATTTTTAATATCTAGTACAACGGATTAGCGGAATAAACGGATTACAGATTGAATTTTCTGGTATCCGCTTATGGTATTGACAAAAGACGTTTAATGACAACGGGTTATGGAGAAGAACAACCCATTGTCTCTAATGAAACGGCGGCAGGACAAGCTTTAAATCGTCGTGTGGAATTTGTGCGGATTGAATGAGTACAACTAAATAGTACAGGGATTGACGGAATAAGGGATTGGCCCAATATTGTTAACAAGCCAATCCCTTATTCCGTCAATCCCTGTACTTATTATTTTGGACGAGACACGGAGTCGCACATATTGGGGGGATTCTTATAGAAGATAATAAAAACAAAGCTTTACATAAATATCTATTTTAATTAAAGCCGGATTGACGAAAATATGACGAATATAACACATATTTATTAATACCGTTATAAATTGACTTTGTAACGGAGAATGTCTGTTCCTCCGAGTCCAAAAATTGGACGCCTGAGCCGTTAGGAGTCCAAGATAAGATTTCTCCTGACGTCGAAAGGACGTCCAAAATAAATTTTGGACTCCTATTGTCTCCATGACAAAAAAGCAATAGTGGTGTTTCCGGTTTTTATTCGTTGTTGAACATTAGTTGTACTCACCTCCACGTCGATAAATCATCATTGAGTTCAGTCCCAGCCACGATAATCTGCCCCTGTTCATGTTTTTCGAGCCGATTCAGACAACGAATTAAAGTAGATTTTCCTGAGCCACTGCCCCCACAGATAACAATCTTTTCTCCTTTTTTTACCGAAAGATTAATCTCTTTTAAAGCATGAAATTCCCCATACCATTTATGAAAAATATCCAATAGACTACCGCCTATCAATTTGAACTTTCCCAACTCTCCCAATCAGCCGTCAATACCCCTTGTTCATGCAACCAACTCTCGATAGACGGCGCAAATCCTTTGGCACTCAGATACACAGGGCAAACAAACTTAACTGGAATTCCTTTAGATTGAGCAAGCGATTGTTTAATCCCCTTTATCTTTGTCACAAATAACTGCGCCTCCTGAAGACTAGGCGGTTTTTTAACGTCGCGATTTTTCAGCTCAAATGCTAAAGCCCAACAACAATCGGCATCCTCACCTTCAGCCAATACATCTACTTCTAGCACCGTTGTTTGGGGTAATGACAAACAATAATTTGTCCAAATTCTATCAAATCGACTTTCTGAGCAATCCTTTAACATTTGTTCCATTTTGGACAAATGCTCCGTATTTGAGACTGGACGAAATCGTTGGCGAAAATGCGGGATAGGATTACCCAATTTTCGGTACTTGTTCAATTCCCGAGATATAACCAATTCCAGCATTCTGCCTTTCAGATCATTCAAAGCACCCTTTAAGGACAGATTTTCTTTTTTAAATTTTGCGTCATTTACCGATGCGGTTAATTCAGCCGCTACATCCGGTATTTTTCCATGAATTTCTTCTTCATAAAGATCACGAAAAATTAAATCCAAAATATCATCAGGAATACCACGATAACGAAAATTACTTGAGCCCTGAGTAATTAAATCACCAGCTTCAAGGGCATTTAATTTTTTCTCTAACTCGCGCTCTAACAACTTGCCTTGCAGATGATCGCTGATTTCTTTCCGAGTACACTCCTTTTCTCGTTTTCTGGACAAAAACAAGAGGATTTGTTTAGCGTAGCGATCATTAACCGCTTCTATAGTCGAATAAATATACTCTGACCAAGTGCCAAAAAGTTCACCTTTTCGATTCCTGACTTCGTAATCCAACGTTTTAATCACGCCCGCCTTGGTGCTAAAATCCCGCTCTCTCCAGTCACTTCTAAGTAAGCTGGCAATATAAAACGGATCACTTTGGGTTAATTGATTGAGCACTAGGGCACTTTCTTCTGTTATTTCGATTTCATAAAAATCGGCATAGCGATATACGGTTTCTAAGCCTTCATCAGGGGTTAATTTTGATGGAATTTCTGTTTGTTTTAGTCGCCCACCTACAAACATTTCTCGCATCATTTTTACCATCCAACCTACATAGCTACCAGAAACCAGCATCGGTGCAACTTTGGATTCGACGAGTCCATGATAAGCACCTGGCAAATGATGCGCTTTAACTTGTTGTGCTTTGTCATGGTATAGATATTCAGTCATGTACTGAATTTCATCAATCATCACCAGAAAAAAGACGTTTTCTTTTCCTGCCAAAACTCCTGGTGCGCTAAATGCCAAATTCATGGTTTGATCCACCCGTTCCTTGTCTAGGCAATTTTGAAAGACATCCATATTCTTTAGGGCGTTGTTGTTGTTTATCGCTTTTGCCATTTTTCTGAGTTCGGCAAAATCCCAAGGGCAATTTTCATTGTCTAAAACAGTTCGCGTTTTAAACGATAAAAATTGGCTCATAAATGTGCGATAATAGGTGTCAGAAAATTCTAGTACCCATTGCCGATAGTCTCGCACTTCAAAATAAAACGGGATGACTACACCGTTTTCATTCCACAAGATGTTGAACAGTCGCTGCATAATGGCAGATTTGCCACATTTACGTCTGCCTAGCAAGGCACGAGATTTGGCGGTTTTTTTGGGTATCTGACGTACCCAATTTATCAGTAATTCCATCTCCCGCTCTCTACCACAAAACAGCGATGGCTCTCCAATTCGTTCTTCAAGAGCATATTTCATGTTTGGTAATCTCCTCTTCTCTCCTTTATTAAATTTGAAGTATATCATAAAACACAAACCTTATTTATATATCAATCCCTCCCAATCTGTTGTTCGGTTGTAATCTGCAAATTGTAGTGTGCCTGCCCACAACAATGCGCCATAGATGCCCGCCGAAAGAAGCTGCTTGTACTTCCTGTACAATCTCTGGGCGACCATCAATCAAAATAATGATGTCTTCTAAGTCCGAACTAGCTCAATAATCACAGTTACCTCGTCCTTCAAACGCTTCAATTTCGCAAAGCGGCTTGCGGAGCCGATTGATATAACGGTGAAAATTGATAACCTTTAACGACACCTTCAGCATAAGGGCACACTGGGGGCGGATCGCCGTCGGCTACAATCTGGTTTGATAAAGGAGGTGCTAAGTCCGGCGTGAATGGATGATTTACTCATGAATAATTCTTTGGCAAGATCATCATAAATCCAGTCTCTATCGCCTAAAACAATCAGTTTGAGTAATATGAGTATGTCTTGTGGTTTCATCGGATTACCCTGTTCGTGGTATCACCGCTCAAAATCAGACCTGCGAGGAGACCCATACCTATGACGTTGTAAATTCAACGAAACGAAGTAACGGAGCTTGCGACGTTCAAAATTAACCGGAGCCGGTGTGGTAACCTCGTAGGTTTGTCTTAACTTCTGGTTGCCCTTGGTATATTATTATTTGGGAATTGCCTTATCCCTGCTAATATTGTTTTGGCAGTTGTCAGGATTGGGATCGAGAACGCGCCGCAGAGTTGAAACTGCAACAGGATAAATTGGCGCAGGAACGGGCAGAGTTGGAACGGGAACGCGCAAAATTGGAACGTCAACGAGTTGAACAGGAAAGATTAGCACAGCAACGCGCCGTCGAGTCTGAGCGGCAAAGACTTGAACAAGAAAAACGAGCACGGCAACGCGCTAATAAGTCGTACCGCTACACTGATAACGGCGATGGCACTGTCACAGATAACAGATCGGGGCTGATATGGATGAAAAATGCGAATTGTTTTGGCGAGCAGAATTGGAAGACTGCCATGCGAAGTGCCGCCAATCTAGCCCATGGACAATGTGGACTTCGTGATGGTTCTCGGCGTGGTATGTGGCGTTTGCCTACTAAAAAAGAGTTGGTGGCGATGATAGATCATAAATATAGAAGGCCCGCACTCTCCAATGCTGCTGGAAGCGGTCACTGGAAGGAAGGTGATGCGTTCTCGGGCGTGCAGACGGTCAACTACTGGTCGTCTACCACGGACACTCACTCCACGAGCTACCCCAAGCTCAATTTGTCCAAGCACTCCAACAAAAGCCCACAAGTCAGCGACAAAGAAAGGGACGCAATAAAGGTGTCAGAGGCATTGAAGAAGATGACCCAAAAGTAGGCCCCTCATTCAATTTGACTTTGATTCAGCAGCGATTAAGCTCGAATCCTATTCACTGCTACGCGAATTTGCCAACGCCTTGCAAGGTGCCGCCTTATCGGATGCCACAATAAAAATTGTCGGACACACCGACAGTCTCGGCACGGAGGGCTACAATCTCTGGTTATCAAAACGCCGCGCCTCTCAGGTTAAAAATTTTCTTGTATCGGCTTATGGTATTGAAAAAAGACGTTTAATGACAACTTGTTATGGAGAATACCAACCCATTGTCTCTAATGAAACGGCGGCAGGACAAGCTTTAAATCGTCGCGTGGAATTTGTGCGGATTGAATGAGTCAATGCCATTAAGTTAAGCCTATGTAGGGTGGATTAAGCGGTAGCGTATCCACAAAAACTTATAGATAGATTAATCAGGTGGATACGCTCCGCTTAATCCACCCTACATGTATGGATTTTGGCGGCACGATATGGCATTGGCTCCGTTTGAGGATTATAATAAAGTTACCAATTTCCTCTGTCGTGCGAGTTCGTTAATTCGTTGTGCAATCTCACGTTTGGCTTGCCTCAGTAATTTTATTTCGGATGCGTTCAACATTCGGGGTGTTGAGCAAGTAAGTCAGACTCTGTAAGGCAGTCAAGCCCGAAACCGAACTGCTGTTGCCACCACTGTTCAAGATTTTCTCCATGTTTCAACCTCAAGCGTTCAAGTGTCTGTGATGTTAAAGCCAAATTTGCCGAATGGGGTTTTCCGGTCAACACCGTGCCATTGCCTTGTATGACATGTACCCGTAAATTTGCCAATGTTCCGCCTTGCCCGACAAAGTCGTCAACCAACAAGTAACAGTCGCCTGCTGATACCTTCCCATCGAACATAGCCTGCCTCGCCAGACGGGAAAAGCCATCAGCTCCGGTGTGTCCGACGATGTTGGTTT
>JBDLJY010000121.1:0-17357 GCA_039714115.1 Pseudomonadota bacterium
CGCTCCGAGTCCACACTCGGTATAGATGTCAGCAAATTATCGTGCCATACCGGATTGAGAGAAAGCCAATAAAGTTAGGCTAGTAATAGAAAAACCCTTGATTATTTTTAACACATATTTCTCCTTTTTTAAGAAAAACAATGTTGATCATCGAGTTATAATGAGGCTACAATTCAAGCCGATCAATATCGCGCCATTTTACTCATAAAATGGAAAAAAATACAACCCCTTAAATCACTCAACTTTTTTGAACGCGCCTTGCCCACAGTCCCAATCAGCCAAAGCCGTCACTGTGGCGAGTTCCCACCATGCTCCGTGCATCGTCAAGGACACCTATAAAACGCCTTTGCTTTTGTGTGAGTTGTATGCCAAGTGCTTTTGCAATGCCAGTATGATAACCCCCTCAAAATCAGACCGGCCCATTAAGCAGGTCGTTGTAAATTATACTAAAATAATTAACCTGCGGGGTAGGGTGCGTCCCACGCAAGAAATCTTTGCTGAAAACTTGACTTAAATCTGAAATTAAGGTAAATTGCAATTTTTTTAGCATCAGGTGTCTCGACGGCATTCGCCCAAGAGATTAAACGGGAAGTCGGTGCGAAGCCGACACTGCCCCCGCAACGGTAGATGAGTGTAGAAACGATATATTTAGCCACTGAGCCTTAAAACTTGGGAAGGTCATATCGTTTTTTGGAGAGTTATCCTACTCATAAGTCCGGAGACCGGCCTGAAATAGTTCCTAAATCTATAGATGTTTATTTATAGGCATGGAGCTAACAGCGGGCTACGCAAGTAGCAGAAGTTAGATAGGTCATCACACCCGCCGATGTGATTCCAGTCGGTCGCTCTGTGGTCTGGCATTAAGGGTAGCGGAAACGTGAATGTGTGCCAGATGTAAAAAACCTTTTTAACAACCGCGAGGAGTACTTTACTTCCCTTTTTGGGGAGGCCTTAAATGGCACAAGCACCGAGTATTTTTACTCGGTGCACAGAGTTGTTTTTTTGACGACTATTTGTTAAAATTACATAATTATACATGCGGGTGTGCATGTATGGAGAAATAATTAAATAATGCAATGCCGTTTTTTAACAACGATGGCAGCAGTCCCCCTGTTTGCCTTTCCTACCTTATCGTCTGCCGATAGTACTTTACCGACAGTAGTTGTGACTGCTGAACGTATTGCACAAACCGCTGATGAATCTTTGGCATCAATAACCATCATTGATCGCCAACAAATCAACCAAAGCCAAGCCCAGTCGCTACCAGAATTATTACGTGGCGTACCCGGATTATCGCTCTCAAATAACGGTGGCTTGGGTAAAAACAGTTCAGTATTTTTACGTGGGACAGAATCTGATCATGTGTTAGTATTGATTGACGGGATAAAAGTCGGCAGTGCCACCCTGGGTAGCACCGCTTTTCAACATATCCCAATCACCCAGATTGAACGGATTGAAATTGTACGTGGTCCACGTTCTAGTTTATATGGCTCAGAAGCCATTGGTGGGGTGATCCAAATATTTACCCGCAAAGGTGATGGGAAAGTCAAACCTAATTTTAGCGTGGGTGCCGGTAGTGATAACACTTATCAAGCTACGCTTGGGTTTTCGGGCGGGAGCAATCAATCTTGGTTTAGTGCCAACCTGAGTGGCGTGGACACCGAAGGCTTTAATAGTTGTACCGGTGAACCCAGTGTGGGCGGTTGTTTTACATACGAACCTGATAAAGATGGATATCAAAATTTATCGGGACAACTACGTGCCGGTTATCGTTTTACCAATAGCGCTGAAATTGACATACATTGGCTACGCAGCGAAGGCGAAAGCGATTTTGATGGGAGTTTTCAAAACCAAAGTGAATCCATGCAACAAGTTTTAGGTGCCGGTTTCCGTTTATTGCCTACCGATAATTGGACGCTCTCACTGAAAGCCGGACGTAGCTGGGACGAATCAGACAATTTTAAGGATGCCGTTTTTAGCACACGCTTTGAAACGCAACGGGACAGTGTTTGGTTACAAAATGATGTAGCACTAGGCGAAAACCATTTACTGGTATTAGGCATTGACTACCAAAATGACAAAGTAAGCGGGACAACCCCTTATCAAATCACTTCCCGTGACAACAAAGGCGCCTTTGGGCAATATTTAGGCTATTTTGACCAACATGACGTACAATTCAGCCTCCGCAGTGACGATAATGCCCAATTTGGCAAGCACACAACAGGCAATGTAGCTTGGGGATATACTTTTGATAACGAGTTACGATTCTCCGCCAGCTATGGTACAGCGTTCAAAGCTCCTACTTTCAATGAACTGTATTTTCCTAATTATGGTAATCCCAACCTTAATCCTGAAAAATCTCAAAGCCTTGAAATTGGACTAAGTGCAACAACAACTTGGGGACGCTGGGCAATCAATAGTTATCAAACTGATATTGACAATCTCATTGCTTATGATGCCAGTATTTTTGCACCGGGGAATATTAATTCGGCTCGGATTCGTGGCTTAGAAGCCATTTTAGATACGCGCTTGGCTCAATGGGATATAAACGCTAATCTGACTTTACTTGATCCAACTAATCAAGATAATGACAAAGTATTGCCGCGTCGTGCTAAACAAGCCTTGCATATTGGCTTAGATCGTAAGTTTAACCCATTCAATGTTGGTACAAGCTTACATGCCGTTGGAAAACGTTATGATAATGCCGCTAATACGCACGAATTGGATTCCTACATAACAATGGACTTACGTGCCGGTTATCAAATAACTAAAGCTTGGCAAGTGCAAGCACGTATCAGCAATTTATTTGATAAAGATTATGAAACAGCGGCATTCTATAACCAAGCCGGACGCGAATTTTTTATCACATTGCATTATCAACCTTAACAAAGGAGACTTTATGTCTTTATCACTTCATAAGCAACTTATTATTGGCATCGTATTAGCCACTTTACTGGTGCTGACACGCAGTCAGCATTTTGCTGATTTACATCATTTGCCCGGAGCAAGTTGGGCGGTGTTTTTTTTAGCGGGTGTTTATATACAATCTCGTTGGGGATTGGCAGCATTTTTTAGCATTGCTTTTTCACTTGATTTCTCAGTATATATGAGTGGCGTGAATATCTCTTGTTTCACTCCGGCTTATGGCATGTTATTACCGGCTTATGCCTCATTATGGATGGCTGGACGCTGGTATGCCAAACAACATGACTTGACTTTCACCAGCTTATTATTGTTAAGCGGAGCAGTACTCGTGGGAACATTCAGTTGCGAATTATTTTCCAGTGGAGGTTATTACCTTTTCTCTGGTAAATTTGAGCCCAGCTTAAGTGAATTTGCCAGCCGTTTGGTCCAATATTATCCCTCTTATCTAGGTAGCACGGCATTCTATGTCACATTAGCGGCATTGATACATTCTATTATTGCAGGGGTACAACGCCTGAATGGGTGGGAATTGAAGGCGCATTAAGTTAAGGGCAACCACAAGGGATTGCCCCTACATGATGGTTTGTAGGGGCAATCCTTTATTATTACAAATAATGGAAGGGTTTTTATGAGAGAATATTCCGTGATGTTGAACGAAAATGAGTTTAAACTTTTTCAATCAATTCAAACAATGAATGTTTATCCTGATATCAAAAACGATTTGATTGAGAGTCTTATGAGACAAGTCAAGAATTTATATCAATTGACTTGTCATAAAAAAACTCAAAAATGGTTACAAGTTGGGGATAGGACATTGTTTGAGAATATTGATCCCGTTAGGGTAGAAGAAAATTCACCACTCGCTTCTGATATAATCAAAGAGCAAAGAAAGCGTCTCATGTAGAGGAATAAAGAGTGATTATCTATTTTGATGCTTCGGCATTGATAAAATCTCTGGTTGAAGAACCAGGCTCAGTAAGCATAAAAAACTTTCTGTTGGAAATAGCACAGTTAGAAGAAACGGTAATCTTTGCAACATCTGCCGTCAGCAAGGCTGAGATTATGGCGGCATTGTCTGCTATACGGCGTGGCAGACATTTAACTCAGAAAAGATTTGAAAAGGCGGTTGCAGATTTTAAAATCCGTTGGAAAGCTTTTTTTATTCCAGAAGTAACAAGCCTTCTAATTGATAAAGCGGGAGAGATTGGTTTGAAGCATAAAATAAAAGGCTGTGACGCATTTCAACTGGCGAGTGCTCTTGAAATTGAAACCGATATTTTTATATCTACTGATAATGATCTCAATGTAGCCGCTTCAGAAAATGGACTTTTCGTATGGAATCCAATGACTGAACCTTTACCCAAGATATAGCTAGCCTAACGGGTGCGTACTCCGCACAAATAAAGTCACGCACATCTACAGCGACATCAAGACTGTGCGTGGGACGCACACTACGCTCGCTGATTTGAAACAAGCACCGCCACAATCCGTTTATTCCCCTAATCCGTTGTACTAAATGGAGTTGTGTATAAGCTTATGTATTGTAGAAGCCGTGCGCCTTGTGGCTCCCTTTTTTGACGATTTTCGCTTACAACCCTCGCGCCTGAATCCAGAAAAAATTCAGTTAGAATGGCAACATATTGGATCAGATCGTTATTTCAATGCCCATAGCTTTTCTGATGGAACGCTACGATTTATCTGCTTGGCAACCTTATTGCTACAGCCAGAATTGCCAGCAACGATACTATTAGATGAACCCGAATTGGGACTGCACCCCTATGCCGTCAGCATTCTTGCCGAAATGATACAAAGTGCCGCGACCAAAACACAAATTATTGTTTCAACCCAATCAGTCACACTGGTTAATCAATTTCAATTAGAAGATATAGTTGTCATTGAAAGAGAAAACGAACAATCACACTTTAAAAAGTTAAAGAATGAGAAAATGACTCATTGGCTGGACAAAGATTTTATTTTAGAAATATCCCGCTTGAATGCTTGGTAATTAAACATGAATGAAGAAAAACAACGCCATCAAAAGCGTATGCAACGACATAAAGCGGTGGTTGAAGCCGCCGTTGCGCGTGCCACTTCCGAACGTGGCATGGTTTTATGACTGGCAATTATTTTTCTCAAAGCAGCGTCACTTTGAGGAGTTTGGAATATGAATGAACCAGTGAATCCACTTTATAGTAATATCCGTAAACTGCTTATTTATGCCCGACATACCGCAGTTTGCAATGTCAATACCTTACAAGTGTTAACCAATTTTGAGATTGGACGCTTGATTGTTGAGCATGAACAAAAGGGTGCTCAACGGGCTAAATATGGCGAACAGATACTGAAAGAACTTTCCAAACGCCTAACAAGTGAGTTTGGGAGAGGGTTTTCTTGGAGAAATCTCAATCATAAGCGACGTTTCTATCTGGAATATAACGACCGTGTGCAGCAGTATACTGATAGTAGATTGTTACCGGGCAATCTGCCAAACATTTTGCAGACACCGTCTGCAAAATCTTATGCGCCATTTCCCTTGAGCTGGTCACATTATGTTTTTCTGATGGGGATTAATAATCAGAATGAGCGGAATTTCTATGAAATAGAATCAATTTCCGGCAACTGGTCTCTACGTGAACTGAAACGTCAAAATAGTTCTGGTCTTTATGAACGCCTAGCACTGAGCAGGGACAAAGAAAAAGTTAAAGAACTCTCTGCTAGGGGACAACTCATAGAAAAACCAGAAGATATACTCAAAAATCCTTATGTATTGGAGTTTCTCGGTCTGGATGAAAAAAGTGCCTATTCTGAAAATGATCTTGAAACTGCCATTATCAACAAAATTGAGCATTTTTTACTGGAATTAGGTAAAGGTTTTTTATTCGAGGCACGACAAAAACGTTTCACATTTGACGAAGACCATTTTTTTGTCGATCTGGTCTTCTACAATCGCCTTTTGCGTTGCTATGTCTTGATTGATCTAAAAATAGGTAAACTCACTCACCAAGATCTTGGTCAAATGCAGATGTATGTCAATTATTTCGACCGTTATGTCAAACTGGAAGATGAAAACCCAACCATCGGTATTTTGCTTTGCAAACAGAAAAGCGATGCTTTGGTGGAACTGACTTTACCTGAAAAAAGCAATATTTATGCTTCGCAATACCAACTTTACCTGCCATCAAAAGAAGTATTGCGCCAAAAATTGATAGAATGGACGCTAGAATGAATGAAGAAAAACAACGCCATCAAAAGCGTATGCAACGACATAAAGAAGTAGTTGATGCAGCCGTTGCCCGTGCCACTTCCGAACGCGGCATCATTTTAGTCCTGACTGGCAACGGTAAAGGCAAATCAAGTTCAGGCTTTGGCATGGTTGCCCGTGCTTTAGGACATGGTTTGAAAGTTGGTGTGGTGCAATTTATCAAAGGCAGTTTTAGTACCGGTGAAGAAACCTTTTTTCGCCGCTTTCCCGAAGAAGTCCAATACCATATCATGGGAACCGGATTCACTTGGGAAACCCAAGACAAAGACAAAGATATTGCAGCAACAGAACTCACATGGACAAAAGCAGAAGCATTATTAAACGACCCTGAAATTGCCCTAGTATTATTAGATGAACTAAATATAGTATTAAAATACCGATATTTAGCCATTGAGCGCGTCATAGAAACCCTCGCCAAACGTCCACCACAACAACACGTAATTATCACTGGACGAGCAGCACCCCAAGCCATAATTGATATCGCCGATACCGTAACAGAAATGAAAATAATAAAACATGCTTTTCAAGCAGGAATTAAAGCACAAAAAGGAATTGAACTTTGACTACCGGATTGACTTGCATTTTAGCAGTGATACTAGACGCACTACTAGGAGAACCGCGTCGTTTTCACCCATTAATAGGTTTTGGAAATTGGGCAAATTGGCTAGAACAACGCCTAAATACAGATAAGCGATGGCAAGGAATACTAGCACTAATATTAGCAATATCACCTTTTATATTATTAGCATGGTTACTAACTGAAACTTGGATAATCGCCATAGTATTACTATATCTTGCCATAGCCCCACGTAGTTTATCAGAACATGCGTGGGCAGTACAAACAGCCCTAAGACAAAATGATTTAGAACAAGCGCAACAAAAAGTCAGTCTTATCGTGAGCCGTGATACTCAAAACTTAGATGCCCAAGGCGTGACACGCGCCACGATTGAATCCGTGTTAGAAAATGGCAGCGATGCGATTTTTGCAGCCATATTCTGGTATTTACTAGCCGGATTACCCGGATTAGTCTTATATCGCTTAGCCAACACCTTAGATGCTTTATGGGGCTATCGCAATGAACGTTTTCAACACTTTGGCTGGGCAGCAGCACGACTAGACGACGCATTAAACCTAATACCCGCCCGACTAACAGCATTGAGCTATGCCTGTGTTGGACACTTTACCACAGCGATACAAAGCTGGTACAAACAAGCATCCACTTGGTACAGTCCAAATGCCGGTCCCGTCATGGCGGCAGGAGCCGGAGCATTACAAGTTATTTTAGGTGACTCAGCGCATTATCATGGACAGATAAAAAACCGCCCAATTTTGGGAACTGGCAATCCACCGACTGCCAACGATATTGGACGCGCAGTTGCATTAATTCATCGTGCTTTAGGATTATGGCTACTTATTATTGTGTTAGGAGAATGGGGTTGTCAACCGGACATTTTAGCGGTATATTTTTTCATTTTTATTTAATATCATATTGATATATATAAATAATATTTCATAATGATATGGACATTAAAGAGGACATAGCACCAGATCGGGGGGAGAGCATCACTTTGATGGAACCCATGCTTATCTCAGAAACTTCCCGTCATAAGCCCAGACTCGCAGACTTGGCTGTTGAATTAACTCAAAAGGCTACCCGTTTTCGTTCCAGCCTACCGACTGGCGTACATGATGCTCTCGCTGACTTAGTTCGTGCTATGAACTGCTATTACAGTAATCTTATTGAAGGACACGATATCCACCCTGTGGACATTGAACGTGCCTTGAAAAACGATTACAGTACTGAAGTCGGCAAGCGCAATCTCCAGTTGGAGGCTAAGGCTCATATCGTTGTTCAGAAATGGAGCGACGAAGGTGGATTGAGCGGGCGTGCGGCTACCGCTGAAGGATTGTGTGAGATACATAGCCGTTTTTGCGAACAGCTGCCCGACGAGTTACTTTGGGTTGAAATGCCTGACACTGGCGAAAAGGTGCAGATTGAACCGGGCAAATTGCGTGACCGTCATGTTAGTGTTGGCAATCATGTCGCAGTGAGTCCCGGGGCTTTAAGGCGGTTTCTGAACAGATTTGAAGGAGTCTATGCTAGGCTCGGCAAGGCGAGCGCTATTATTGGAGCCGCACCGGCACATCATCGCTTGTTGTGGATACACCCGTTTTTGGATGGCAATGGTCGTGTTGCTCGCTTGATGTCTCATGCTATGCTGTTGGAAATGCTGGATACTGGCGGTATCTGGTCGGTAGCACGCGGCTTGGCACGTAATGTATCCGCCTACAAATCCCATTTAGCCAACTGCGATCTACCCCGTCGGAATGACCTTGACGGACGCGGGAATCTTAGTGAGGAAGCCTTGGCCAAGTTTGCCAGCTTCTTTTTGGAAATCTGTCTAGATCAAGTCACCTTCATGGAAAGACTTATGCAACCAGAACAATTACGTACACGTATCCTTACATGGTCAGAGGAAGAAGCTAAATTAGGCAATCAATCACATAAAGCGGGTCAGATTTTAGAGGCAGTGCTTTATCGTGGTGAACTGCCGCGCGGTGAAGTAGCCAATCTTCTTGGATTGAAAGATCGACAAGCACGGCGTATTGTATCTTCTCTGGTTGAAACTGGCGTATTAGTGTCATCTTCACCGAAAGCACCACTTAGGCTGGCTTTCCCAGCTACGCTTGCCTCACGATGGATGCCCGGACTGTTTCCCGAACGTACATTGTAATGAATATAGGATTTTTTGGCGTGCCGGAATGGCAGGCAATTAAAGGCTTAAGCATAAACAAAGAGACACAACGTTATTTCTGGCAATTATTTTTCTCAAAGCAGGTTGCCCATCACTTCTGCCCGACATACCGCTGTTTGCAATGTCAATACCTTACAAGTGTTAACCAATTTTGAGATTGGACGCTTGATTGTTGAGCATGAACAAAAGGGTGCTCAACGGGCTAAATATGGCGAACAGATACTGAAAGAACTTTCCAAACGCCTAACAAGTGAGTTTGGGAGAGGGTTTTCTTGGAGAAATCTCAATCATAAGCGACGTTTCTATCTGGAATATAAGGACCGTGTGCAGCTGTCTGCTAATAGTAGATTGTTACCGGACAATCTGCCAAACATTTTGCAGACACCGTCTGCAAAATCATATACGCCATTTCCCTTGAGCTGGTCATCAAAATAGTTCTGGTCTTTATGAACGCCTAGCACTGAGCCGCGACAAAGAAAAATTACCTGCCTTCAAAAGAAGTCTTGTGCCAAAAATTAAGTGAACGAACCGTGAGTTTAAAGGTCAATGCCATTAAGTTCCAAAAACGTTTTATTGTAGGGTGGGCAACGTGTTTTTGTTGCCCACCTTTCGGGGCTGGTGGGCAAACAAAACACCTTGCCCACCCTACAAAAAAACCTTAACTTAATGGCATTGGTTTAAAGGTGCATTAAACATGAATGAAGAAAAACAACGCCATCGTCGGCGTATGCAACGACATAAAGCGGTAGTTGATGCAGCCGTTGCGCGTGCCACTGAAGAACGTGGCATCATTTTAGTCCTGACTGGCAATGGTAAAGGCAAATCAAGTTCTGGCTTTGGCATGGTTGCCCGTGCCTTGGGACATGGTTTAAAAATTGGAGTGGTGCAATTTATCAAAGGCAGTTTTAGTACTGGTGAAGAAACCTTTTTTCGCCGCTTTCCCGAAGAAGTCCAATACCATGTAATGGCAACAGGTTTTACTTGGGAAACGCAAGATAAAGATAAAGATATTGCTGCCACTGAACTCACATGGACACAAGCAGAGGCTTTATTAAACGATCCTAAGATTGCCTTGGTATTATTAGATGAACTTAATATTGTTCTGAAACTCGGTTATTTACCGATTGAGCGTGTCTTAGAAACCCTCGCCAAACGTCCACCACAACAACATGTTGTTATTACTGGACGGGCTGCACCACAAGCTTTGATTGATGTAGCCGATACCGTGACTGAAATGAACGTGGTTAAACATGCTTTTCAGGCTGGTATTAAGGCACAAAAGGGTGTTGAGCTTTGAGTACTGGATTGATTTGTATTTTGGCAGTGATACTAGATGCTGTACTGGGTGAACCGCGTCGTTTTCACCCATTAGTCGGTTTTGGACATTGGGCAAATTGGTTAGAACAACGCTTAAATACTGGTAGGCGATGGCGAGGAGTACTGGCAGTCATATTGGCGGTATTGCCCTTTATATTATTTGCATGGTTAGTGTCTGAAACTTGGATTATCGCCGTCGTGTTACTATATTTTGCCATTGCTCCGCGTAGTTTGTCTGAACATGCGTGGGCAGTGCAATCCGCCTTAAATGATTTAGATAAAGCGCGACAACGAGTGAGTCTTATGGTGAGCCGTGATACTTAGCGCTTGGATGCCCAAGGCGTGACACGCGCTACGATTGAATCGGTGTTAGAAAATGGCAGCGATGCGATTTTTGCGGCATTATTCTGGTATTTATTAGCCGGATTACCCGGATTAGTGTTGTATCGGTTAGCCAACACCTTGGATGCTTTATGGGGCTATCGCAATGCGCGTTTTCTGCACTTTGGTTGGGCGGCGGCACGGCTAGACGATGCTTTGAATTTGATACCCGCCCGATTAACGGCATTGAGCTATGCCTGTGTTGGACCAATGCCATTAAGTTAAGACAAACCTGACAGGTGTCAAAAACCGGTCAGATCAATCTGCCCTTTAATTTACAACGACCTGCCATGTTTTGGATACCTGGCAGGTCTGAATTTTAGGGGTTTATCATACTGGCATTGCTGTGTTGGACACTTTACCACAGCGATACAAAGTTGGTATAAACAAGCATCCAATTGGTACAGCCCAAATGCCGGTCCCGTCATGGCAGCCGGTGCCGGAGCATTGCAAGTGATTTTAGGTGACTCAGCGCATTATCAGGGGCAGATAAAAAATCGCCCGATTTTGGGAACTGGCAATCCACCGACTGCAAACGATATTGGACGTGCAGTTGCATTAATCCATCGTGTTTTGGTATTATGGTTGCTTATTATTGTGTTAGGAGAATGGGGACTTGCTTGAACATGGTGGGCAACTTTTGCCTCGAAAACGCGGCGGCTAAGGCTCATATCGTTGTTCAGAAATGGATCGCTCGCCGCCCCGGCGAGCGCTATTATTGGAGCGGCACATCATCGCTTGTTGTGGATACACCCGTTTTTGGATGGCAATGGTTGTGTTGCTCGCTTGATGTCTCTAGGCTCTTTGGAAAGTTTATTAACGCTCTATTTAGGGTACAAACGATGAAATATGATGAAATTGCTGATTTATGTGAGGCGCTTGATTATAAAGACAAGCGACTGCTTGCACAATTACTAATTCAGCAGGCCAAAAAGGAAGAAGAAAACCTGAATCCTCAAAAGCGGACTGCTCAAAAAAATGGAAACGCTTCAGAAGTTATTTCTGATAATAATGTTCCTTCTATTGAATATGTAGCGCAAAGACTTTTAAAGTCAAAACCAGTTAAGAGAAAGTCGTTAGAAAACTTTGTCAGAGCAATGTTCCAGTTTCAAGGTGGCATTTCTGAAGATGATGAGATTCAGATTATTTCTGAACTCCAGAGGTTGAATTATATCAAGATTGATTCTAATGACCGTGTTACTTATCTATAAAATAATACGGTTAAGCCTCGTCCAAAATAAATTTTGGACTCCTAAAACCATAAATTTATTTAGGAGTCCAAAATTTATTTGGGATTATGTTAGGAGAATGGGGACTTGCTTGAACATGGTGGGCAACTAGACGCGGCAGCAACACGTTATGCTATTCCATTAGATCAAAGCTCTGCTTTTTGCTGATGCAAGGCATTTATAAACCTATAATGAAATTATCTGAGTCACAGGTATCTGAGAAGTTGCTTCTCAATGCCATCACCACAGTACTCTGTCATTACATAACTGAGACAGATCCTTATATTCTATTTAATGGCTTGCTAGACACATTACTCGAAATAACTAACAGTGAGTATGGGTTTATCGGAGAAGTATTTTACTCAGAAGATGACAAGCCATTTGTCAAAAGCTACGCAACAACAAATATTGCATGGAGTGAAGAGACTAAACGTCTTTACAATGAAAATAAACGAAAAGGAATGCTTTTTTCAAGATTGGATTCCCTTTATGGGGCTGTGTTAAAAACCGGACAATTAGTAATATCTAATCAACCTGCTACTGATCCTCGCAGTTGTGGTTTACCGCATGGTCATCCTCCACTTAATACCTTTATGGGGATCCCCTTTTATGGAGGGGGTAAATTATTAGGAATGGTGGGCATAGCGAACAGAAAGACTGGCTACCAGAGACTTTTAGCTGAATCTTTGCACCCTTTTCTGATAACTTGTGGTAATTTAATCCAAGCCTATCGAAATAATCTTAAAAACCAGCATATTGAAGCGGAATTATGCAAGTATAAAGAGCGTTTATTGATGCTTAACAAGAGCATATCCTTGGGATTTGGTTATGAGTTCAATCCACCAACCCTAGTAAAAAATGGTCATTCGGTTTTTCTAACAAAAAAAGAGTTAAGACTATTAGAGATATTGGTTATTAATCGCAACCTTCCTTTCCAAGGCTCATCCATTGAAAAATACGTCTGGGAGGATATTGTAGTGGGAGAGTCTTCACTAAGATCACTGGTGCGTCGTCTGCGTAAAAAGCTACCTGAGCTATCAATTAAAACGGTTTCAGGTGTTGGATACATGCTCGTTATTCCAGATTGATTTGTCACAAAAATATCACAAAGAAACCACATCTAAATCACAACAAGTATTGCTTAAACGTTTATAGTTGCATCTCGATTTTTGACGTATTTATTTGGAGATGATGATGAGTAATACATTATATGATCGACTTGGTGGGTATGACGCAATTGCCGCTGTAGTCAACAATCTGTTACCCCGTCTGATGTCAGATTCACAACTGGGGCGATTCTGGGAAAACCGAGGAGATGATGGAATTGCACGAGAAAAACAACTACTGATTGATTTTCTATGTGCCAAAGCTGGCGGCCCACTGCTTTATACTGGTCGGGATAACAGTACATCCCATCGTGGCATGGGTATTAGTGAACAAGACTGGAACTGTTTTATCAGTCATTTAAAAGATACATTGAACCACTTTCAAGTGCCTGACTCGGGCGACGTGTTAGCTTTTATTGAAAGCACTAAGGTTGATATTGTGGAGTAGTTGCTTTATTCCATTCGAGGCTAAAGTTTTTCTTCACTTTAGCCTCAAATAAAAAATTATATGCCTCGTAAAATCACCTCAAATTTAACACCCCAGTCCAAGATCAATGCCATTAAGTTAAGCCCCCAAATCAGACCTGCCAGGTTTCCAAAACCTGGCAGGTCGTTGTAAATTATACGAAAACTTAACCTGCGGGGTATGAGTCTCCCCGCAGGTTTGTCTTAACTTAATGGCATTGAGTCCAAGATAAATCTTGGACTCCGACAATAATTAAACTTTGGAGTGATTCAAAATGATAACTAAATGGAAATTATTTAACTTTAAATCTATTAAAAAGGAAACTGAACTCAACTTTGCCCCTCTAACTATTTTAGCGGGCGCAAATAGCAGTGGAAAAAGTACCTTACTTCAATCAATGCTACTCATTACCCAAACACTGTCAAGCGAGATCAATTCGCGCTCCGTCGTGTTGAATGGTTATCTCACCCAACTAGGGCAATTTGATGATGTTTGCTCATTTGAAAGAGAATCTGAGCAAGTCGTGATAGGGTGGGAGTGTACTCCTCTTGAGTTGGTCAATTTTGCGCGACATTCCACCTTTAAATATCCATTGAAAAAAGTGTCATGCACGGTTGCCTTTGATACCCAAGCGGCTGCACCTACTCCCGAACTTTCACAACTGCAACCCTCTCTTGAGAGTAGCACACTTTTTGCCACCGTTCTCGCAGACGATAAAACGGATGTCACGGCAAAATTAAGCGTCACTCGTGGTATTTTTCAAATACCGGCACCAATTGATGATGGCGTGGATATAGAAAGCATTGATTTTAAAGTTGAATTAGACGAACAATCCCGTAGGGAACTTTTTCAACAAGATTCTGTACCCGTTGGTTGTCGGCTACACCATTTTTGGCCTGATGAATTGACAATTGTAGAAAATACCACGCACAGGGGCATAGTGCCCATCCAACCCCCGAAAATCCTTCTTGATGCTGGCAATTATCTCCGTTCATTTTTTTCTCAAAGTGTTAAGTATCTTGGGCCGTTACGTGATGAACCTCGTTCTCTCTATCCCATTGTTCCTCATAAGAATCCCACTGAAGTCGGATTACACGGTGAATATACTGCCGCTGTTTTGAATTACCATAGCAAACTTCGTGTATCGATCATTCCGCCGAGTATTTTTGAAAATGCCACGGAATTCCACTTCAAAAAGCCAGTCAAGGTAACCCAGACATTAGAAACTGCTGTAATTGATTGGTTGAAATACTTGGGGGTGGCAGAAAGTGTAGAAACGCATGATCGCGGAAAACATGGACATGAATTGAAAGTCACTACGCTTGGTACACGCACGCCCCAAGATTTGACCCATGTAGGCGTAGGAGTGAGCCAAGTTTTACCTATTTTGGTGATGTGCTTGTTGGCAAAACCAGATAGTACGCTAATTATTGAACAACCGGAACTTCACCTCAATCCATTGGTACAAACTCGTTTAGGCGATTTTTTTCTGTCTATGGCACTCTCCCATAAACAATGCATTATTGAGACACATAGCGAGTATTTAATTAATCGTTTGCGATTGCGTTTGGCATCTGCATCAGATGATACGCTCAATTCACTTTTAAAAACCTATTTTGTCGAAAAACAGGGATTACAATCCACTTTCCGCGAAGTATTTGTTAATGAGTTTGGCGCGATTGTAGATTGGCCAGCCGGATTTTTTGATCAATCACAATTTGAGGCCGAAGAAATCATCAAAGCGGCAGTTCGTAAACGGAAAGCGCGTCGCATGGAGAAAGTTAATGCCTAGTGTGACTATTGATGCTAGTGTTCTTGCCGCTCCGATCAGCAATGCAGAAAAAGAACTTGTACATCAATATGTTGAAACTTTATTGGACTGGAAAAGATTGCTTGAGGAACCTTTGGTAGATATTTACATGAGCGAGTTTGCCGCAGAAGTTCTGGTAGAAGATGGATTATACCCATTACGCCCAGCGTTAGACTCTTTGTTTAAACAATGTGGTATTGTTGAATACGATGTCAACACAGTCGCTCGATTGGCGGAATCATTTCTTTTAGTTAAGCCTTCATTTGAAGAAACTTTTAATTTGAGTGATGTGTTAGCAACTGAGGTAACGATGGAACCTGATCTATTATCAACGGTGACATCAAAAAATATTGCCTCTGAGTTAGCGCGATGTATCATTTTGACTGCTATACTGAGAAAATATTGCCGTCATCCAGTTGATGATCATACGCTTATCATAAGGAGCAGTGCTGGAGGGGCATCAGTCGTCAATGTGAAGGCACTCATCCATGATTTAGAACATCATCGTGACGATATTGAATCGATTCCTGAGCCACCTGCGTATTTAAAGGGTTCTGTATTAGTATGTCAAACTTTTCAAGAACTTGTTAAAAATATTGATGAAAATGCTATTTGGCGTGATGCAGACAATGACATAAAAATGGCATTGGCAATTAAGATAGCACTTTACAAGTTATGCCTTGAACGTGGTTTAGAAGCTCAGATAGAGAATTTCAGGGCGTTCACTTTTGGCCATCATTTTTTTGCAACCGCTAAGGCATGTTCTCAAACAAATCATGATTCATTGGTAGGTAGAATTATTAGAGCCACGGTGGAAACCATTGATAACACGAGTTTAGCGGATACTCACGCTCTTAGAATGGGTAAAGGCGGAAATGAGCCTCAACATAAGCGAGGACAGGATAAGGCTTGGCGGCGCGATATTGATTACGAATATCATTTGCATTATTGGGAATGTGACGATGGGAGTGTCGAATTTGCCAGTGTTGTCACCCATAATGACTTTTCTATTCCAGAGCTTTAGGCAGCGTTGCGCTTATTGCAAGGGCAGTTGGTACATATTATTATGTTAGGAGAATAGGAACATGCTTGAACATGGTGGGCAACTACACGCGGCGGCAACACGTTATGCTATTCCATTAGAGAATTGGCTAGACTTATCAACCGGCATTAATCCAAATGGATGGCTGGTACCTTCCCTTTCACCTACCGCTTGGGCAAGATTACCAGAAATAAACGATGGCTTAGAACAAGCCGCACAAGCCTATTATGCGACACCACATTTATTACCCTGTGCCGGCTCGCAAGCCATTATTCAAGCCTTACCAAGGTTGCGTGCCACTTGTCGAGTGGGTGTGCCTGATATAGGTTATGCCGAACATGCCTACGCTTGGCAGCAGGCTGGACATGAAATCCTGACATTACCATACGATAATCTGGGTGCGATGATTGAACAGTTGGATGTATTAATTGTTATCAATCCGAATAATCCGACTGGGCAATGTTATTCAATCAGTTGTTTGTTAGAGTGGCAACAACAATTGAGTCGTAAAGGCGGATGGTTAATTGTTGATGAAGCTTTTATGGATGCAACGCCCAATAATAGTTTAATGCCTTATAGTCCATTACCCGGATTAATTGTCCTACGTTCATTGGGAAAATTCTTTGGATTAGCCGGTGCCAGAGTCGGTTTTGCCGCCGCAGAAATGAATCTATTGCATTTATTACGTGAATATTTAGGTCCTTGGACATTGACTGGACCATCACGCGAGATTGCTAAACAAGCCTTAATTGATAAAAACTGGCAACAACTCACTCGCATCCAACTAAAGCAAGCCAGTGTGCGTTTATCCAATTTATTGTCTCAACACGGACTTGAGCCAGACGGTGGAACGGCATTATTTCAATGGGTGCGTACCTCAGAGGCTGAAATCATACAAGATACTTTGGCACGTCAAGGCATTTTAGTACGTTTATTTAAACAAGCTCAAAGTCTGCGTTTTGGTTTACCAAAACATGAATGGGATAGATTAGATAGGGCATTGTGTATATCAATGCCAGTATGATAAACCCCTAAAATTCAGACCTGCCAGGTATCCAAAAC
>JBDLJY010000122.1:0-17248 GCA_039714115.1 Pseudomonadota bacterium
GGGATCAATATACAATCCTTTAGTGAAATCCTGTCATAAATTAATTCAAGAAGGAGCTAAATTAGTAGAAACAACCCAAGATATTTTTGATGAATTGGAAATTTATATTACTCGCTGATCAAGTTTTTCTCCCATTTTAATTTGACATATTTTCAATATAGAAGTATCTTACGTGTATCCCTATTCGCATAAGGTTTTATTATGGAAACATTGATCAGAGACACTAGACTTGTAACTATAGGTAAATCAAAAGGTATAAGATTACCTCAATTCCTATTAAAAAAATATGGTATAACCAATTGGTTATTATTGGAAGAAACTGAACGGGGTATTTTATTGCGAAAAAAGGATGACAAAAAACTCTCTTATGAAGAGACTTATAAAGCAATAGCAGAAGCACAAGAAGATTGGACAGATTTTGACCAAGCATTACTAGATGGACTAGAAAAATATGACTTCAATACCCCTTAGATATGAAATTTATTTGGCTAATTTGAATCCGACGATTGGCGGTGAAATCAAGAAAATTCGCCCAGTTGTGGTAGTTAGTCAGGATGAGATGAATCGTTACTTGGAAACGATTGTTATTTGTCCTTTAACCACAACGATTCATCCAACATGGCGTTGTCGCCTACAAGTGAATTGTGATGGTGTTGATGCTGAAATTGTTGTTGACCAAATACGGGCTATCAGTAAACAGCGGTTAATCAGAAAAATCGATCAACTTTCTGAGGAGCAAGCCGCTCACCTGAGAAGAATGATCACAGAAATGTATGGAGAATGACTAAAACTTAGGTATTGAAATGGCAAGTCATCAAGGGGCATTGACTGGCTCAATGCCATTAAGTTAAGACAAACCTGACAGGTGTCAAAAACATGTCATGTTAATTTTTCCTTTAATTTACAACGACCTGCAATGTTTTGGATACCTGGCAGGTCTTATTTGGTGGCTTAACTTAATGGCATTGATTGACTGGCTCAGGTAAAACGATTGGGGTAGCTTTTCAAGGTTTGGAGCATGTTAAAAATACAAATTGTACCACCTTAGTTTCAGAAATTTCTCCTTATAAAAAAATGGCTATTACTGCCGAAACTTTTAAGCGTCGTAGTCGTATCATAAGTGGTTTAAGTGTCGGAGTTTTAGTTATAGAAGCACCTGACAAGAGTAACGCCCTGTATTCAGTATATTTTGCGCTGGAACAAGGGCGTGAAGTATTTGCAATGCCGGGATCAATATACAATCCTTTAGTGAAATCCTGTCATAAATTAATTCAAGAAGGAGCTAAATTAGTAGAAACAACCCAAGATATTTTTGATGAATTGGAGATTTATATTACTTGCTGATCAAAAATCCCAAGGCTTAAAAACTTCAACATCGAGTTATATCACTTTTTCAGTTCACTCTCTTCAAACACTTGCCCCAAACGCACCAAATAAACATGTATTTTCACCCGTTCACGTTCTACCGTGGGCTCAAGTTGTTCATGCGTTAATTTGCCATAGACTCTCGGGCGAGCATGAAATACCACATATTTTATAAATATCATGAAAAATATGATACCACCGAATAGTTGCGCCGGACTCTTTGGCGACTTTTAAGGTGAGCTTTTGCCCTTTCAAGGGATAAATGGCTGTGGCTTTTTTCCAAGCTCCGCCATCAATACTGGACTGAATCACAACCGCTGCGACGCTGCTATTTGCCATCAGTAGGATGGCTAAAAAATAATGTTTAAAAAACATAAGAATCTTCTACAAAAATTCAGTTGATGATAAATCGGGGGCGCCTCGAAATCGCCTACTACGAGCCAATCAACGGTTTGCGGCTCGTAGTAGGCGATTTATCGCCTTATTGTTTTAGGCTTGGAAAATTTTCTCTATTTCAGTCAATTTCGGAGCCGAAATCGTCTGATCTAGCCATTTGTCTAGCTGCTCAATATCAGAGGTGGCTTCAATTTGTTGTTTAACGCTCTCTGGCACGGTGGTAAATTTGCGCTGTAACTGACGAATCAGTGTGTGTCGCACGCCTCGTTGTTCACTTGCCATCAATGCCTCTTGAAACGTGGGAAGTTTCCCGATGGCTTCGGGCATTTCTTGGAAAAACTGGTCAATGATTGGCCAAGTTTCTTCACGTATCTGATGTTTCAGATGTTTTACCTAAATGACAAAAACCATAGTGCAAGGATAAGTCAAAACATTAACTACAGGGATAAGTCAAAACCGGGATAAGTCTAAACATTAGACTTGTCTAAAAATAGGATTTTTTCAAAAATTATTCTTGATAGCCTCTAAGACTGAATAAATGTGACAAAACTGATCGCCATGAATTCGCCTCCAGTTCAGTAAATGCCTCGGCATACTGTTCCAATTGTCCCATTAAATAAAATCCTCGATATCTCATAATAGCGGAGATAGCGGCACTATAATCACCATATTTCAATGGTAACTCGTAACATTGCATCGCTTGTTGCTTGAGAGCAACGACGCTACTCACGTTGACTATCCAATTTGCCGGAACGGGTGCCCATATTTCATATAAAAATACCCGTTCTCGAAAACCACGTTGTTGCCACACGCTGAGCACCAATAAACTAACAGCTATATGATCGCGGTGATAGTCCAAAACCGATGGCAAGAATATCCAGTCAGCAACAAAACCATCCAATATTGAAGAGAGTTGCCCCGCAATAGTCGGCGTATATTGAAAATGCCCGTCTGCTTCGCCTAAAAATACAATATCATCAACACCTAATAGCTTAAGAGCAGCTATTGATTCAGCTTGACGGCAATTCACCACCTCTCCATTACTATAATTCAAAGGATCACCTTGGCTACCATCCGTCATAATCACAACTTTGACATGACAAGCCTTTTGCCGCAATAAAGCCAATGTGCCTCCACAACCAAAGGTTTCATCATCAGAATGGGGAGCTATCACAAGGATATTCGCTTGTTCAGGCAAATCCAAGATTTTTGGCAAAGGACAGGCTTGCCATTGATTCACTTGTTCTTGCCAATCTCGCCACGGAAATATTGGCGGCGCGGGAGGGCGAGTGAAATTAGGTGCGGATATGCCTTGATACATCGCTAGGTAAGCATCGGCAATGGTGCCAATATCAGGCCAATTTTGCCCCCATTGGCGAGCTTGTTGTGCCCAATATTGGCGACTATCAGCATCATCTAGCAAGCCTTGTAATGCCTCAACGAATGCCAATCTATCCCGTGCCGGCACTAAACGCGCTCCACCTCCTAACACTTCTGGCACGCCCCCAACCGCCGTACACACACAAGGCAATCCCATCACTAAAGCCTCTAAATTAGCCAATCCAAACGATTCCGTGATCGAAGTGCTGACGTAAATATCTGCCGCCGAATAATAGAGTCCCATATCATCGCTAATGGCAAAATCTAGGTGTTCTGCAATCTTTAACTCGGTAGCCAAGGTTTGCAAGGAGCTACGATCACCTTCGCCTATCAATACCAATTTCCAACGTGGACATTGCAAATAGGCACAAGCCTGTATTAAGGCAGGAAATTGTTTCAATTCGACAAAACGCCCCACTGCAATAATATAAATCTCATCTTGCGTCCACCCTAAATGTTGACGCGCCTCCATTTTAGGATAAGTATTTAAAACGGGGCGCGGATGATAAATCGCTTGCCAAGTGGTGGGAACGGGATAAATCGACAAATCGCGTTCTAATTGTGCCAAGCTGCTACGTGTTGGTGTGATAACCCATTGGGCTTTTAAAAGTATTTTGGCTTCCCAACGCCGCAACCAGCGCATCACGCCCGTGCCTAAACGAATACCCTCATCATGAAACGCTTGTGTGTAACAACCTAAACCATGTTCGCTTAATCCCCATCGCGCTGTATGACAGAGACGTAGAGAGGCAAACCAACGCACACGCGCAAACCCGCGATAACCCGCCGCGATAATAGGATCATGGCAATGTACATGGGTATAACGCTCTCTTGCCATTACTTTGACTGCCAAACGTCCCATGTTGAGGCGTTCTAAAATGCCCCACAACAAGGGCACAAATTCAGTATGGCTAAAAAAACCCCCAAACAGTTTGACTAATATTCCATGTAGAGAGCGCAGAATGGCAATACTTCTCTCACTAGCATCTGCTTGGCACAAATAACCCACTTCAATGCCTCGCCGAGTGAATTCCTCAATCAAGGGTACTAAACTTCTACCTAAGCCATAGCGTTTATCGGCATGGTTTTCTCGCGTAACCATGAGTATTTTCATTTCATCACTATCCAAAAAGAGGAGCCATGTGTATCAATGATATCCGAGAGTTGTGGATTGTCACTTAAACCGTCTTCAACTTTCGCCAAGGGATCAAAATTTTTATTGCCATTCATCTCGGGATCTAAACTGATGAAGGCATTGGGCAGTATCACGTCAAACTTTTGTCCTTCGGCTAATAGATAGGCTGCTAATAAATATTGCTCCGAATAATACCTGTCTATCCATTGAGGGGGATAGTCAAAGGGGAGCACAATATCGTGGAATTCAACCAAAACGCCAGCTTTGAGGCGGGGCAGAATATCTAAAAAGACGACAGTGGCATCTGAATTCATAAACACGCGATGAGAATTATCTATAAAGAGAATATCTCCCGCCTCTAATTCATCAAAAATTTCTAAGTCTAAATGCTCAAGGGGTTGTTGAATGAGCGTATCACAGATGGCATCCACGCCTAGCATCGGATAAGGATCAATCGCCGTGATAGACGTTGCCAAGTTATGATCATTAATAGCCTGTTTTGCAAATTTGGTGGAATTGCCAACGCCGACTTCAAAATATCGGCTTGGTTTACGCTGCGAAATAAAACCATAAAGTGCCACCGCATCCAAGCCGGGTAAACTACCATTTATCCAAGCGGGTTGATTAATCTCTGATGGGTATTTGGGAATACTGCTGTAGTTGGCTTGATAGCTTAAAAAAGCCCGCAAATTAGTTTCATAGATCGTTCTGTTTTTGTTCAGTATTTCAAAAATTTTTGGATGTACGGGTTTACCCCAACCATATCTAGGTTCAGAATGTAGGGGATAGTCCAAATCAATTGAATAAGGAGAATTTTGGTTATTCATAATAAAGTTTATGAAGTGATAAAGAACAATTATATTAAAATAAACAAATACAAATTTTCAAGGCTAAAATCTAGCAGGAGTCCAAGATTTATCTTGGACACAAAAAATTTATGCACATTTATTTAGGTACATTTTTAATAGCACTTAGCACACTCGCATTGGAAGTCACCTTAACGCGACTATTGAGTGTCATTACGTGGTATCACTTAGCTTTTTTCGCCATTGCCACGGCGATGTTAGGTATGACGGCGGGCGCTGTAAGCGTTTACCTGAAACCCAATTGGTTTAGTCAAAAGTTAGATGGCAAGCTTGCAAAGGCTTGTTTGGCTTATTCTCTGGTGACACCGATTGCCCTCATCATACTTTGTCTAACGCCGTTGGTTTTAAAGCCCTCCATTATGAGCCTTTTTGCTCTGCTCATGGCAACGATTGCTTGTTCTGTACCCTTTTATTTTTCAGGCATCGTCATCACCGTCGTATTGACTCAATATCAACTGCCGATAGGGAAAATCTACGCGAGTGATCTCATTGGTGCCTCACTCGGTTGCCTACTCGTCTTGGGAGGGCTCGAAATTTTCGACGCGCCCAGCTTGATTTTGCTATGTGCCGCCATCGGCGTCTTAGCGGGATTGAGTTTCGCATGGCGGAGTGCCAGATACTGGGGCGGTGCCTTGTTCATTATTCTAATCGGCTCGGTTTTTCTCAATGCCTCCAATTCATCTTATGGAATAGGACCTTTTTTTATCAAGGGGCAAATTAAAAATTTCGAGCATGAACTGTTAGAAAGGTGGAATTCTTTTTCTCGCGTGGCTGTTTTCAAAAGGTTGGAACTACCGCCACAATATTGGGGTGCCAGCCCCGTCGCTCCACGCGAAAAAATTTCGCCGCTACATTTTATGAATATAGACGGAGAAGCCGGTACAGGCGTTCAAAAGTTCTCTTCTCTTGAAGATATTGAGCATCTCCGTTTTGATGTAACGAATATCGGCTATTATCTGCGTCCAAAAGGCGGTGCTTGTATTATTGGCGTGGGTGGCGGTAGAGATTTACAAGGGGCTATTTTGTTTGGTCATGAGAAAGTGATTGGCGTTGATGTGAATCCAATCTTTATTGATTTATTGCAAAATGAGTTTAGGGAATTTGCCGGACTGGCTGATCGTCAAGAAGTCACTTTTATCGTTGATGAAGCCAGAAGTTATTTGTCAAGAACTCAAGACAAGTACTCTATCATCCAAATGTCTTTAATAGACACCTGGGCTGCCACCGGTGCAGGCGCGTTTTCTCTGTCTGAAAATGCACTTTATACCACAGAAGCTTGGCAAATCTTTTTGAATCGACTGCACGACGATGGCATTTTTACAGTTTCGAGATGGCATGACTCGCATAATCTCGGTGAAACCGGTCGTATTGTAAGCCTTGCTGTGGCTTCACTACTGAAATCGGGTATAAAAAACCCCGCTGAACACATTGCCATGATCACAATTGGTAACATTTCTACTCTGCTACTGAGTAAGCAAGCATTCAGTGAGCAAGATGTTGCCAAATTAAAAAAGGTGAGTGCTGATTTAGCATATAATCTTGTCATTGTGCCAAATGTGCCACCCAGTCATGAGGTTTTGAGAGATATCGTTTCTGTGTCTTCACTAGAAGAACTCAGCATTGCAATAGCAGATAAAGAGTTGAATTATGAGCCAACGACAGATGAGAATCCGTACTTTTTTAATATGCTGCGGTTACAACATATTTATCTGGCTTTCCAATCATACGCTGGCTTTAGTTCTGGGGTGATAGCTGGTAATTTACATGCTACCTTGACTTTGATAGGACTTATCATAAGTTTGCTCTTATTAACCCTTGTGACGATTATCTTTCCCCTATTCGTGGCGAAGAAAGGCTCTAAAATGATTTTGTCCAGAGCACTCTACTTTTCTTTGATTGGTGCAGGGTTTATGTTTGTGGAAATTGCACTTATCCAAATGTTGTCGGTATTCTTGGGACATCCGGTGTATGCTTTAGGTATCTTATTATTCACCATTATCGCTAGCACGGGTATCGGTAGCTTTTTGAGTACACGTTTGCCATTAACACGTTGGCTATTTGTGTTACCGCTGATCATGGTTTCAGCCATCATTTTGACACAATTTTTTCTGCCTATGCTGATATCAAGCATGATAACGTCAGCCATGCTGAAAAAGATCCTTGTTTCTATTCTTGTGATTTTTCCATTGGGAATGCTGATGGGCTTATTTTTTCCGACGGGGATGCGATTAGTGAAGGGTGATACTGAGACGCCGTGGTATTGGGCGCTCAATGGTATTTTTGGAGTACTCTGCTCAGCACTGGCGGTGTTTTTCTCGATTTATTTCGGTATTTCGATCAATTTTTATATTGCCGCTTGTTGCTATGCGATGCTGTTAATTTGTCTTTATTATATGCCAGTTATCAGTCATCAGTGCTAGGATTTATCTTGGACGTCCAAGATAAATCTTGGACTCCTTTAAACTCAAGCGATGCCCACCGCCACTTCTGGATTGTTTTTTTTTCATTTTATGAGTATAATGTCCATCGTTAAATTCCTACCGTGCGGCGTGTAAATGACAGCGATTTTAAGTTAAATAATTTAGGCTCGTTTATTAAGGCTTCGGTTTTTAGAAAATTTTTGAGCAAGGAGTCAACCATGAAATTAGAAGCGATTAAATACTGCTGCAATCCCGCTGAGAAAGGCGAGCAGCGTCTTGAGGGAAAGCCAATAAATGGTGAGTACGGACAATGGTGTACTTTTGGTGATATCAACTTAATTGTCGGACAAAATGCAACCGGAAAAACTAAAACGCTTAATGCCATTAGAAATATTGCGGATTTACTGGCTGGCGAGAGTGAATTATCAGAACTATTGTATGATACCGCCAGTTATCAAATTCAATTTTCAAACCATGAGCACGAAAACATTTTTTATTCTCTAAAATTCAAAAAGGCCAAAGTGTTAGAAGAAACGCTCTCTATCAATGGTCAATTGCTTTTAGAGAGAAGTCGTGGGAGATTATTTGATAACAACACCGGTAAACATATCGAATTTAGCCCTCCAGACGATCAAATTGTCGCCTTAGCAAGAAGAGATACCTTACAGCATCCCTTCTTTGAAAATTTATACCAATGGGGAAAATCGTTAAGTCATTATAGATTTGGTGAACGTATGGGAAAGGATACGGTCGCACGTCTTTCCGTCGATTCCTTAAATTTTAAAACGTCATCAATGGCTGTTGCTGCCTTTGAAAAAGGGAAAACCAGTCAATTTGGAAAAGAATTTATTGAAGCTCTTCTCGCGGATATGGGAAAGATTGGATATTCCATAGAAAAGATTGGAACGGCTCCCTTAAAGTTGATGACAATGATGCGTGATTTTGATGAAAGTCCGGTTAGATTGTTTGTGAAAGAAACAGAGTTGGATGATATTACTGATCAAAATGAAATATCACAAGGCATGTTTAGGGCATTGTCTTTAATAATTCAATTGAATTACTCACTGTTAGCCAAAATCCCCAGTTGTATTTTGATAGATGACATTGGCGAGGGTTTAGATTATGAACGTTCCAAAAGCTTGATTGATTTAATCATCAACAAAGCTAAAGAATCATCGGTGCAAATAATGATGACAACCAACGATAGATTTGTAATGAATAAAACCTCTTTAGCCTATTGGTCAGTGATTAAAAGAGAGGGACAAAAATCTCTTTTTTATAATTATCGCAATTCTCAAAAGATATTTGACGAATTTGATTATACGGGGTTAAATAATTTCGACTTTTTTGCGACTGAGTTTTATCTGAGTGGCTTTGAGGAAGAGATAGATGATAACTAAATTATGAAAAGAATCGCCATATTTACAGAAGGAAAAACGGAGAGAATCTTTGTCAAAAAGTTATTAGAAGAGATTGCAGGCCGTAAAAATATCTCAATTAAGCTTTATGAATTACGGGGCGGCGGACAAAGCGGAAAACCTCAAACGAAAACGCAAAAAGTGGGAATTAATCAACCAAGTGCCAAATATGAAGCACTCATTTATGACTGTGGGGGTGATGAAAAAGTCACCTCAGACATTATAGAACAATATAATGAACTTGTATCCAAAGGCGTTAGCAAAATACTTGGGCTGAGAGATTTATATGGTCAAAAGCCCGATGGAACTTTTCGATTGCCTACAGATTTAGTCAGGGCAGAAAAAGGATTAAAATTGATCTTAAAAAAAAGGTTAGCCCAAGATAACTCATTACCTATACCCATTCATATCGTCATTGCTGTCATGTGCGTCCTACGCACCACATAAAAGGCTTTGTACTTTATTGACAACCCGTTTATTTTGCTAATCCGTTGTACTTTTTTAATATGAAAATAAAAGAAATCATTGTAGAAAAGCTCTTCGACACTTTTGATCATACTATCTCTTTGAATACAGGGGAGAGGATCACTTTAATGCTTGAGATGATGAGAGTACTGACCAATTTATGATACCGGTGCTAATGGTTTATATAGTAATCATTGGAATTTAACCGTTGAACTCGAAGGCATAGAACAGATTGAGTCAAAAAATGAACATGAGAGAACACATTACGCCTGATCGACTAGTATAGTTCACCAAAGACTCTCTTGAATTTATTGCATCCATCATGGTATCTTGAGCAAATTCTGTCGCTAAAAAAACTGTAACTTTTAACCCAACCATGTAGCAATGCCATCTCGTGGCGCCGGCGTGGGAACCCGTCTCGGTTTGATGCCGCGTGGTGGTAATGATTTTGGTTTTATTGTTGACGATTTTTAATTTGTTTATTTCTCAATTAGTTGTACTAAAGCTTAACTTAATGTCTATATCCGAAGCCCTAAATTTTTAATATAAAAACCATGCCTAATAAAAAACGCATTTTTGAAACTCGCGGACCAGTTGATCCTTCCCGCAACTACGTTGTCCCCCGTCAAACCGAAATCGCTGAACTCGCTGAACGAATCAAACAGGGCCGATATATTGTCATCTTTGCGCCACGTCAAACGGGTAAGACGACCTTTTTTCGGTGGACACTTGATGCACTTTCAACGGAAGACAACACTTATTTTCCGATCCAATTGGATTTTCAGATTTGCCAAAATCTCTCGACTGAAGCTTTTTACCATTATTTTTACCAAAATATTTGTAAGAATATTCATCACTATTTTAAGAAAAATAAATCTGTTACTCCAGACACATTGTCTAAATTTTTGGAGAATGCTTCAATTACTGATCATGTTTCAATGGTAGGTTTTTTTGAGCAAATATCAAGCTATTTAAAAACTCAGAAACTTGTGATCATTATTGATGAGTTTGATGGTATTCCCACGGAGGCGGTGAGTGACTTTCTTTATTCCTTGCGCCACATTTACTTGTCCGATATTTCCCAAAGATGCCCCTATAGCGTAGGAATCGTCGGTGTCAAGAGCATCACTCAACTCAACTATGATCGCTCGATATCGCCTTTTAATATCCAAGACGAATTCATTTTGCCTAATTTTACGATCTCACAGGTGCGAGAACTTTTCGAGCAATATACCGAGGAAACGGGACAAGTTGTCGCAACAGACGTGATTGAAACGCTTCACAGGCAAACCGCCGGGCAACCCTTTCTTGTCAATCGACTCGGGCAGATATTAACAGAAGAGATGGATATTCCATTGACAACGACAATAACTCACGCACATTTTGAAGTGGCTCATCGACAGATTCTTGAGGAATCCAATGTGAATATAGATCACTTAGTGACTAATATCCAGAGAAACCCGCGCTTTGAATCTCTTTTGATGAAGATCACATCGTATGATGCTGGGATACGATTCAATCTCCGTGATAAAGTTATCAGTGAACTCGTGACTTACGGCGTTTTGAAAAAAAGCGATGATAGCCTTTGCGAAATAGCTAACCCTATTTATCAATATTGCATTATGCAGACATTTCAGCCCACCATCAATGGGCTTGAACAAAACTATCTCCCCCAGGATGGCGATACCGATTTTGTCGATTACTTAACACCAGATAAAAAAATCAACATGCGTTTGTTACTGGCTAACTTCCATGATTTCATTGCGCGTGCCGGCTATCGAATCCTTCAAGTGCCAGATACTCCCCAAGAATTTGTTGGACAATATCTCTTATTTGGTTATCTTGATGCTTTTGTACGACAGGTACATGGGTTTATGTATCTCGAAGTACGGAGTGGACGAGGACGAATAGATTTGATTATTTTACACCAAAATGCTAAGTACATCGTCGAAACCAAAATCTGGGAAGGCAATAAACGTTATCAAACCGGTAAACGTCAATTAGCCAAATACCTCAAATTAGAAGGTATTTATGAAGGATATTATGTGGTATTTGATCACCGCGCTAAACCCAAGGCAGGGCAGGAAGCGGAAATGATAGAAGGACTGAAGATTGTCAGTTATACCATTCCCGTGGTGCAAGAAAAACCTTCTAATCAATAGAATAGATAAATCTTTTGGTTTGGTAGGAGTCCAAGATAAATCTTGGACTCCAAAATACCATAAAATCATCCATGCCATAGATAAAAACCATGCCTAATAAAAAACGCATTTTTGAAACTCGCGGACCAGTTGATCCTTCCCGCAACTACGTTGTCCCCCGTCAAACCGAAATCGCTGAACTCGCTGAACGAATCAAACAGGGCCGATATATTGTCATCTTTGCGCCACGTCAAACGGGTAAGACGACCTTTTTTCGGTGGACACTTGATGCACTTTCAACGGAAGACAACACTTATTTTCCGATCCAATTGGATTTTCAGATTTGCCAAAATCTCTCGACTGAAGCTTTTTACCATTATTTTTACCAAAATATTTGTAAGAATATTCATCACTATTTTAAGAAAAATAAATCTGTTACTCCAGACACATTGTCTAAATTTTTGGAGAATGCTTCAATTACTGATCATGTTTCAATGGTAGGTTTTTTTGAGCAAATATCAAGCTATTTAAAAACTCAGAAACTTGTGATCATTATTGATGAGTTTGATGGTATTCCCACGGAGGCGGTGAGTGACTTTCTTTATTCCTTGCGCCACATTTACTTGTCCGATATTTCCCAAAGATGCCCCTATAGCGTAGGAATCGTCGGTGTCAAGAGCATCACTCAACTCAACTATGATCGCTCGATATCGCCTTTTAATATCCAAGACGAATTCATTTTGCCTAATTTTACGATCTCACAGGTGCGAGAACTTTTCGAGCAATATACCGAGGAAACGGGACAAGTTGTCGCAACAGACGTGATTGAAACGCTTCACAGGCAAACCGCCGGGCAACCCTTTCTTGTCAATCGACTCGGGCAGATATTAACAGAAGAGATGGATATTCCATTGACAACGACAATAACTCACGCACATTTTGAAGTGGCTCATCGACAGATTCTTGAGGAATCCAATGTGAATATAGATCACTTAGTGACTAATATCCAGAGAAACCCGCGCTTTGAATCTCTTTTGATGAAGATCACATCGTATGATGCTGGGATACGATTCAATCTCCGTGATAAAGTTATCAGTGAACTCGTGACTTACGGCGTTTTGAAAAAAAGCGATGATAGCCTTTGCGAAATAGCTAACCCTATTTATCAATATTGCATTATGCAGACATTTCAGCCCACCATCAATGGGCTTGAACAAAACTATCTCCCCCAGGATGGCGATACCGATTTTGTCGATTACTTAACACCAGATAAAAAAATCAACATGCGTTTGTTACTGGCTAACTTCCATGATTTCATTGCGCGTGCCGGCTATCGAATCCTTCAAGTGCCAGATACTCCCCAAGAATTTGTTGGACAATATCTCTTATTTGGTTATCTTGATGCTTTTGTACGACAGGTACATGGGTTTATGTATCTCGAAGTACGGAGTGGACGAGGACGAATAGATTTGATTATTTTACACCAAAATGCTAAGTACATCGTCGAAACCAAAATCTGGGAAGGCAATAAACGTTATCAAACCGGTAAACGTCAATTAGCCAAATACCTCAAATTAGAAGGTATTTATGAAGGATATTATGTGGTATTTGATCACCGCGCTAAACCCAAGGCAGGGCAGGAAGCGGAAATGATAGAAGGACTGAAGATTGTCAGTTATACCATTCCCGTGGTGCAAGAAAAACCTTCTAATCAATAGAATGTTGGATTCAGCTTTTGGTTTGGTAGGAGTCCAAGATTTATCTTGGACGTCCAAGATAAATCTTGGACTCCTTTTATTAACTATAACGCAAGTCTATTATTTTCCTGCTGAAATTGTTGCATCAGAGAACAAATTTCCTTAAATTCAGTTTCTGTCACGCCACCTTCATGCACTTTTAGCTTCAATTTTCCTTTTATGGCACCTTCTATGTAATTACCGACAGCTTGCTCTAACAGCAACCCGGCTTTTTTGGCGACATCATACAAAGGCGTTCCTCTAAGTGGAATATATGGCCAAAAGAAAAAGAATTCTGGGCGGATAGTTTTGTTGATTTCTAAGGTTTCCAACATATGTTCACGAGTTTCAAATGGCATACCAATAATGTTGAAAGTTAAGCACTGGATGCCAACTTGACGGGCATTTTCTGCGGCTATGATAATCTGTTCATTGGTCATCTTTCTGCCAATATTTTTTATCCGATAATGTTCAGAACCGCTTTCTATACCAAACCATATTGTGTGACAGCCCGCTTCTTTGGCAGTGTAACAAAATTTTTCATCCATTTTTTCCACTCGGGAATTAATAGAGAAAGGAAGGTTTATGTGTTTTTTATATAATTCTAGGAAATGATAAGCAAATTTCATATTAGCCAAAAACAACTCATCCCAGAATTCAAAATAATCCACTCCGTAACGATCTCGAAGTTGGCACAATTCATCAATCAGCCGCTCAGGCTCATATTTACGTATGTATTTTCCTTTACCGCGCCACATTTCCAAAAGCGGCGTGTTGCAACAATAAGTGCAGCGGTAAGGACAGCCCCGCCCTGTCATTACCGGCAAAATAAAAAGTTTCTTAGGACCAAACATAGATAGCCCAAGTCCATGTAAACTGCCCTTTTCTTCATATATAGTATAATCAGGAAGTGGCATCTTGGACAGATCGTCGGTCAGTACCGGGGCAGATTTAATAATTTCTCCAGAGGGACTTTTTTCCCATAAGCCCGGCACAATGCCTTCTCCCTCACCACGAAGTCGCTGTATCAATGTGGCGGTGGGAATTTCCCCATCTCCCACACAAATATAATCGACAGCCGGATGAGCAATGGTTTGTTCCGGCGATAGTATGGGCTGATATCCGCCGATTAAAACCGGTGTCTGAGAAAAATTGACATCGACTGCCTGTAAATAAGGCTCTAAAGGATACCAATGAGGGCTCATACAGGAGATGGCTATTAAGTCCGGTTGTAACTGAGAGACTCGTTTAATATAACCTTCCACCGTATGCTCATCACCGCCAATCACGGTATTAATGACTACTAGATGCACCTTCACATTGGGAAGTGTCTGTTTTATGAATAAAATGTTAATACCAATTCAAAGGGTTAACGTGGCTTGTCCTTTTTTTTGGCAAAGCAACGCCACTGCCGCCAAAATTAAATTTTTTGAATGTCCATATTGACTTTCCTCGCAAATTATATTTGTACCCAACGACGTGGCAAAGTTACTACTCCAAGTTCTAATCCCTGTTGATGCACGTTAATTTTGGTAGGGAGATTGGCTGAGTCATATATGTGGATAGCATTTTCACACGCCAAGTACACCGCAATCCAATATTCACCTTTTAATAAGGCTAACTGTGCAAAGTGTACTCTGACTTTGGCATGTCCTTGGGCATCGCGTTTAATGGTCAAACCGTCATGTTTTGTGCCAGCACTGGTAATCATCCGCCCATCGGCACTGTGTACTACTAAACCGATGCTAGGGGTTGGCAATTTGGGATCGGAGGCAAAGCCTATCGTGAGACATAATTCACTTTTAAGGCTTAAAGCATCTAAGCTTGGTCCCGTTATGCCGTCAACGCTGACGCCAATGTCAGTCAGATGTGCGCTACCATCAAGGTTCGAGGCAAAAGCTGGCACCTCGGATTGGTTTGCCTCGGACACGGATTGCGCTTGTGCAATAAATTGATTGTAGGCACTCACTACCGCACTGGGTACGCCATCCAGTTTAACGTGACCTTTGTCTAGCCAAATCACGCGATCACAGATCGCTTCAACTTGATATAGCGAATGTGAACAAAATAAAATTGTTTTTTGGGCTTCCCGAAACTGCATGATGCGATCAAAAGATTTACGGGCAAACGCGCCATCACCGACTGATAAGGCTTCATCAATAATCAGAATATCGGGATCGACACTGGTTGCCACCGCAAAAGCGAGTCGCATAAACATGCCAGAGGAATAGGTTTTAACAGGCTGTTCCATGAAGTCTTGAATGCCCGCAAAGGCAACGATGTCATCATATTTCGCGTCAATCTCGTTTGAAGTTAAGCCCATCATGGTGCTGTTTAAATAAACATTTTCGCGCCCTGTCATTTCTGGATGAAAGCCCCCACCTAATTCTAATAAGGCGGCAATGCGCCCATTGACTTCAAAGTGTCCACCATCCGACTGTAAAGTCCCTGCGATGATTTTCAATAAGGTACTTTTTCCCGCGCCATTATTGCCGATAATGCCCACAACTTGGCCCTCTGAAACGCTTAAATTCATGGGATGCAACGCCGTAAAGGCTTGATGACGCGGACGGTGGGTCATAATTTCCAATAAACGATCTATGCCGTGTGCATAGTGGGTGTAGGTTTTGCCTACGTTTTCTAGTTTAATGACTGCCATTTTCGCTTGATATTCAAGACTTACGGGGTATCCCAAACCCCGCAAGTCTGTCGTGAAAGTAAGGAGAGATATGAATCATCATAATTTGTTGACCTATAAAGAAAATAAATGGGTCAAAGCATTTCTTTTTTTTAGCCTATGGGGCAGTGCCGTTTTTTGGTTATTCCAGCAACATCACATTATTTTACTCATAATAGGACTCTTATGGATTGGGCTTAATCATCTCCAAAGCCAACGTGACAATTGGTCTACCTATTTAACACACAGTATAGCCGTCCTGATCCCCATTAGTTTGATGTGGACACTATATCATACCGCTTTACAAGCATGGTGGCTGGCGGATGATCCGGCACTTTTGAAAAATATTGTTGAACATGGGATTTTTTCACACTTTTATCAAAGCGATGTGTGGCGATCTTTAAGTTATGCCAATCTCACGCCTTGGGTCGCCTTATCTTTGGGTATAGATTGGCAGCTTTTTGGGCTAGAACCATTAGGCTTTTACTGGCATCATTTGCTCTCTTTTTCAATTGTACTGCTCATTGCATACTTCGTCCTAAACTTATTTTTTTCACCGCTGATTTGTAGCTTAACTTTAAGCCTCTTTGTGGCCTCTATACCGAGTGCCAATATTGCCCAATTCTTGATGGTCAGGCATTATTTAGAAGGCTTAGGCTTAAGTTTGTTAGCCATTTGGGGTTATGTGAAAGCTGTACAAACGCAGCGGCATGGATGGGCTTTTTTTGGCAGTCTTTTTTATTTGCTGGCGACAACGGCGAAAGAAATTTATGTGCCGCTGGTAGTGGTTTTGCCATGCTTGCCCGTAGGAAATTGGAGGCAACGCTGGAAAATGTTAATTCCCTTTGTAGCGGTAGCGGGGAGTTATGTGCTGTGGCGTATTTATATGCTTAAACCAAGCCAGATGTTAACCGGTTATGGTGATTTGTCTCCAAAACTCAATTGGGACGGTGTGTTAGCTTTACCAAACCGTGTGGCTGAAGTGCTAGGCTGGCAGCACTCTTGGCAGTTGTTAATAGTGCTTTTAGCCGCTTTTATTTACTTATTCATCATTTTCAAATACTTAAAAAATATTCAATGGATTCAATTGTGCGCTGTCTTGCTGTGGTTAGCGGTGACACTCTTGCCAATTGTACCAGTGTTATCTATTTTGGATTCACGTTATTTATTTTTACCTTATTTTGTGTTTTGTCTCGGTGTGGCTTTTTCGCTACAATTGTTGATGGACAAACAATGGCATTATGTCGCT
>JBDLJY010000123.1:0-17049 GCA_039714115.1 Pseudomonadota bacterium
AAGGAACGTGCATGAAATAACTTCCTCAAATCAAAGTCAAAACCAGACCTGGCAGGTTAAACCCAAACCTGCCAGGTCTTACTTCAAATTTAGACCTGGCAGGTTTTGTTATGATCAGCCTGCCAGGTCTGGTTTTGAACCAGACCTGGCAAGGTCTTACTTCAAATTTAGACCTGGTTTTGACTTTGACCTGGCAGGTTTTGTTATGATCAGCCTGCCAGGTCTGGTTTTGAAGTTGACTAAATTATTTTATGCACGTTCCTAAGCTTAAATAGGAGTATTTAATGAACACAAAAACTTTCAGCATTTTAGCCATCGTCACTGCACTGGTAGTCATAGCTGCCGTTATGCTAACGCCGCAGAAACCGACTACGCCAGAACCGGAAAAGTTTTTTCCTAATTTGATGTCCGCCCTCAGTGAGGTGACGGAAATCAATGTCCGCACCAAAGACAATAGTATCACTATGATACGTGGCGATGGGCAATGGCTGCTCAAGGAAAAACATAATTATCCTGTCGCGGTGGATAAAGTCAACAAACTGTTGCTCGGTGCTGCCGACTTGACTGTTGTGGAGGCAAAAACGAGCAATCCGGCACTTTATTCTAAAATCGGAGTGGAAGATCAATCCACTCTCTTAACCTTAAAAAAGGGCGAGAGTGAAACGGTGGCAAGTTTGATTATCGGCAATAATAGAGTCGCAAAAGTCGATTCAACTCGCCGCAAAATCTATGTCCGTAAACCGGATGATAAGCAAACTTGGCTCACCTTGGGACAGTTGCCGCTAGAGAAGAATCCAAAGGATTGGTTAGAGCGGCAAATTATCGATATCGATAGCAATAATATCCGCCGAGTCAGTATCACTCATGCTGATGGTGATAAGGTTGTCGTTTTTAAAGACTCTCCCAAAGATGAGAATTATCAGCTCGCTGATTTACCTGAGAATGCTAAAGTCAAAGCCGCCCAGTTGCTCAATGATATTGCTTCCACTTTGACTCGTTTAAATTTAGACGATGTGACAACCGACATTGAGTTTGATGATAAGGCAAGTACTCGCGCTGTGTTTACCACTTTTGACGGGCTTGAAGTCACTATGACAACAACGAAAAAGGAGGGTAAACACTATGCAAAATTTGCCGCTGCGTTTAACTCGGCTGCTGTTTTTGTCGAGCCTCCGAAAACGGATGATCAAGCCCAAACTGAAAAGGCAGATGATAAACCAAAAGTGGATGCCAAAAAACAAGCTGACACTTTAAATGCCAAATTTAAGGGATGGGTGTATGAGCTTGCCAATGTTGATAATTTGGAGAAAAAGCGCGATGATTTGATTGAAAAGCCAGCAGAAGAGGAGAAAGCTGCTGATGAGGCTTCGGCGGTAGAGGAAAGTAAGGAGTTGCCAATACCATTTACACAGAGCGACGAAGATACTCCCTGATCAATATCGAACACTGAAGTTTTCGTCCAAGATAAATCTTGGACTCTGATTATGGAGTCCAAGATTTATCTTGGACTCATACCCAGAACGGAACGTATTTCATCATTTTCCTAGCCGCGCCTTCATCAAAGGGTTTGATCATGCCGGCTTCGACCGCTTCGCGAATATAACGCGACACAGCCGCCTTGTTTTTCGCCTCAATCCCAAAGCGTTCCCGCACAGATGTATTGGTGAGAAAATCATGCTCAATATATTTTAGCCCCGCGTGCAGGTAACAGGCTCGCACCCGATCCGCCTTGTCCATCTCCTTTAATGGCCGGTACGCGAAAAGCATGGTGCGGGTGAAACCATCGAGCACTTCAAATAACGGCGCTGGCAGTTGGAAGGCTTCAATATGGAACACCACTTTGTCGATACCGCTGCCGCGTTCCTCGCAAATGCGGAAGCGGCGCATCAACGCGGCCAAGGCTTCATTGCGGGACTTCGGCGGAGTATCAAGAAACCGATCCGTGGATACTAGGGGCTCGCCGGGATTGGTAATCTCTATCCTGTCATTGAAAATTTCCACCATTGGCCCTGTACCGGTAACAAAGAAATCCTGATGAATTAGCGCATTGGCTACCAGCTCACGCACCGCTATTTCCGGGTACATGGGCACCGTCCGGCGCAGCGCCCGCTCGATGACCTCATTGCTTGGCACCAGCGCCATGATAAACGCGATTATCCCCTCGAAACCGACCGCATAGCCCTTGGTGTCCACTTGCTCGCGTTGGCTTTCGATGCGTCCTTTGCCCTTGTACTGAATCACGCGCAGGGCTTTGCGCTTCAGAGCGGGGAAATAGTCCAGTTTGCGCGCGAATAAAATAGCCCCCAGATTGGTGATGTCCCAGCCGCCCGCGGGGCAGGCTTTGATAAGTTGCTCCGCGCTCAGGGCTTCGAGAATCGCCGCCCGCCCGTCCGGCAGCGGTAGTTCCAGCAGGTCGAAATATGCAGGATAATCAAGCAGCTTGAATACTTCGTCGATGCTAAGATTCTCGGCGGCAATGCCGCTCTCGAACGGTGTCCGGTCAAGCACGCGCCACAGTTCCCGCTCTTTTTCAGGAAAGTCCTTGAGTTTTTTCTTGTAGGAACCGACGCGGATAAATGTTTGCTGTTTGAATTGCACCGGATGCCGAAACGCTGCGCCGATTTCCAGCAACACCACCGGCTTGTCTTCCACTTCCAGGCTAAAAAAACGGAAATTTATTTTCGGACTCAACAGGCGCAGCAGCCAGTTTTCCAGTTCTTCGTTACCGACTTTGGCGGCGACGTGATTGAAAGACGTGCCGATGATTTCGTGGCTTTTGTCGTCCATACCCCACAGCAGATAGGCGAATGCCTTGCCGTGCAGGGCGGCGGCATTGGCAAGCGCGGAGAGATATTCGCCGATTTCTTCCTGTTCGGCGTTATTGTGCTTGAACTCCAGCCACTCTGTCTCGGCGGGGTGTTTGCACAACTCTTTCACCAGGCCGTGCAGGTAGCTTTGGTTGCGATCTACGGTCATTTGTGTTCTCTATTTCTATACGCAGATGGATGCCGATTTTTTTAAATCTTTTATCTGCGTTATACGCTGATTCCTTTTCTCTGATTTGTTCAAGGGTTTCCGGGTCGTCTTCCAAGGATTAATCATAAGCTTTATCAATATGATCAATGACATAAAATCTATCGGGTACCGTGATAACACCGTGTACGCTTCTATCTTGATTATGTGGAAAATTGCGATAATATACTATGCGCTATGATACTTATAAATTCCAAAAAACACAACCCAGTAAATTACTAAACTTTTTGAGGTCAAACAAGCACCCCCGTCCGGCACAGAGTCTCCCGTCTGATTTTGAGGCGAGACAATTAGAATTGCTGTATAAACCAAGTTTCTCTTGACTTTAAATTTTAGATCAGATATAAGGGTTGTGCAAAATGGTATGGTATTATCCTTGTAGTTATTATGGTTTAAAGGAGGTATTATGGCAAAAATAGGCGTTTTTGTTTGTCAATGCGGCAATAACATTGCTCGCACAGTAGACACAGCCAATGTAGCAGAAGAAACTGGAAAACTTGACGGCGTTGAACACGTAGAAGATTACAAATTCATGTGCTCCGCCCCCGGACAAGAATTGTTCAAAAATGCAATCAAAGATTATAACCTAGATGGATGCCTAGTCTCCGCCTGTAGCCCGAAAATGCACGAAGCCACTTTTCGGAAAGCTGCTGAAGACGCGGGTTTAAATCCATTCAAGGTTGAAGTTGCTAATATCCGAGAACAATGCTCCTGGGTGCATGACGATAAAGAAATCGGCACCGCTAAGTCCAAAGATCTTGTTAAAATGATGGTGGAACGGCTCAAATATAGCCGACCACTCGAACGATACCAGATGCCGCTCACTAAGCGCGTCTTAATAGTTGGTGGCGGAATAGCGGGCATTCAAGCTGCCTTAGATCTTGCTAATGCACAAATCCCCGTGTCTATTGTTGAGCGCGAACCTTCGCTGGGCGGAAATATGGCTAGGCTTTCGGAAACTTTTCCTACCCTAGACTGTTCACAGTGTATTCTCACGCCCAGAATGGTAGAAGTTGCTAATCATCCGCTTATTACTATCCACGCTTATGCTGAATTAGAAAATTTGGATGGCTATATCGGCAACTTTCGAGCCACTATCCGCCTAAAAGCGAAAAGTGTTATTGAGGATAAATGCACCGGTTGCGGAGAATGTTGGGAAAAATGCCCTTTCACTGCTGAGAGTGAATTTGAGTTAGGTCTCAATAAACGCAGTGTTATTTATATACCATTTCCTCAAGCAGTACCAACAGTGCCTGTCATTGATCGGGACAATTGCCCGAAATTCATTAAGGATAAGTGTGGACTGTGCGCCAAGGTTTGTGGGCCAAATTGTATTGATTTTACACAGAAAGATAAGGTCATCGAGGAAGAAATCGGAGCCGTTATCGTCGCTACCGGTTTTAAACTCATGCCCAACGTCTATCGGGAATACGGTGGATATCGCCCACCACACATGACTCCGAAAAAACTGACGGCGAAAATACGCAAAACTTTACCCCGTTCAACGGCGGGGCGGTTGGTTGATGTCATTAATGGTCTCGAATTTGAACGGCTTGCCTCGGCATCGGGGCCCACCGGTGGTGAAATCCGTCGCCCTTCGGACGGTAAAAAACCTGAAACGGTTGTTTTTATAGCTTGTGTCGGTTCGCGGGATTGCAACAAAGGTGTCGAATATTGTTCAAAGATTTGCTGTATGTATACGGCTAAACATACTATGCTTTATCAACACAGCGTCCCTAATGGGAAGTCATACGTTTTTTATATGGACATTCGCGCTGGTGGTAAAGGCTATGAGGAGTTCATCAACAGAGCGCAACATGAAGGCGCTAATTATGTTCGAGGACGGGTTTCTCGATTGTCCAAAAAAGGCGACAAAATTCTGGTGAAAGGGGCTGATACTTTTACCGGACATGCTATAGATGTTGAAGCTGATATGGTTGTTTTGGCGACTGCGATGGTACCACAAGAAAATGCCATTGATGTCGCAAAAACTTTAGGTATTGGCTACGATCAACATGGGTTTTTCTCTGAGCAACATCCCAAATTGATGCCCGTGGATTCGTCCACTGGTGGCATCTTTTTAGCCGGTGCCTGTCAGGGTGTTAAAGATATACCGGAGACTGTTGCCCAAGCTTCTGCGGCGGCTTCTAAGGTGATGCAACTTTTTTCTCGCCAAGAGTTGTGGCGCGAACCTGAAGTCGCTATCGTTGATCAAAAGCATTGCATGAATTGTTGGGATTGTGTGACAGTTTGTCCTTACAAGGCTATTGAGCGCGAAGAGAAGACGGATCGCCGAGGTAATTTTTTGAAATGGGCTGCGAAGGTGAATCCTGGGTTGTGTCAGGGATGTGGACTTTGTAATACGGTTTGCCGTTCAAAAAGCATCGAACTTCAGGGTTATACTGATCGGCAAGTTTATGCACAGATTACGGCTTTTGAGGGGGCTTTTGTTTAAACGATAGGTTGGCAAGGAGTCCAGGATTTATCTTGGACTCCAAAATACATGATGTATAGCATCTTCTTCATCCTCAAACCAAAACACAACCTAGTACAGGGATTGACGGAATAAAGGGATTAGCTCAAGTGTTGACACAGAGATAATCAGTAATAACAAGAGCAAACCGGAGCGCCCTCATCTCAAACCAAAACGGACTTCCGACAAATAACCCTCACACCAATCCCCTTATTCCGTAAATCCCTGTACTTATGTTTTGATATAGATTTCTCCTTGCATCGAAATGACAAGGCTAAGATACTCTCCTCTAACTAGAAATCCGATTTTTTCAAAAAATATGATTTCTTTAGTCAGGATGATCATCGCTCAACTTTATTCTGGCTCTTATTTATATATTAATATTTTGTCATGGGGTTTTATGATATGGCTTTGAACTATTAATCGCTCCGGTGTAAATCCCTGTACTCATGTTTTGATATTAGCGCATTTGGGCTCTTATATATATATTAATATTTTGTCATGGGGTTTTTAAGTAGTACGTATCAAGGTAACAAAGAAAGAATTGAAATCGCTTCTGATCACTAAAGCAGAGTTCCAATAAAAGAAAAATGCAAACCCCGTCCGGCACAATAAAAAATGGCATCAAATTTGCAGTACTCTAAACTGTCCTGACGCTCTACTACAATCAAATCAAACCTGGCGTTGAACTCATCAAAGAGTATGAGGCTCAGATGAATTAATCAATATGTTACCAAAAATGTTTCAATCTCAAAACTCGCTAACTCGTACTATCATTATTAAGATGGGCATTCGGATAGCAATTATCATTATTGCTGTCACACTGGTTAGCTATTGGCACATAACGTCCAATTTAGAATTACAAGTTGTCGAACAACTAGATAAATACATCACAGAACGAGGACAACGAGAAAGCACTTTGTTCCAACTGGTAGAGGAAAACCAGAGGGTTTTTAAAAAGGAATTTCTTTTCCGCTATCAAAACCTGGACGACGATGATCCTTTGACGAGGTTCAATCAACTATTTGAAAAGCGAAAAGATGGTACGACTCGCTTGTACCCAAAATATTTTGAGGGCATCCAACAAGCTGACGGCGGGATCACTCAAAATCTGTCTGGGTTTATTGGTCAAAATGTCAATATCACGGCTGATATTCGCCGCATTCTCGTCATTAGTTATGACATGCTGAATATGTATGGTCCAGCATGGAACCACATTGCTCCCAATATTTATTTTACTACACCTGAAAACACAGATATTATCTATTGGCCTGGAAAAGCTTGGGATTTGGAAGCACCCGCCGATATGGATATTACCCAAGAAGAATGGTTTGACATGTCAGACGCGGCCCATAATCCTCAGCGTGAAACTGTTTGGACAGGACTTTATTATGATAAAGTCGCCAAAAAGTGGATGGTTAGCTGTGTGACACCAATTGATATAGAAGGTCGGCAGATTGCAACTGTTGGTACAGATATTTTATTGGATGATTTGTTTAAACGCACCCTTGATGTTCACCTTGAAGGTGCCTATAATATTATTTTTCGAGAAGATGGTCGTATCATTGCTCATCCCAATAAAATTAAGGAACTGCAAAAACAGGAAGGGCTCTTTAAAATTTTACAATCTGGCGATCAGCATTTGATTCACATTTTTAAACTCGTCAAAGAGTCTAAAAAAGTTGTCATTGAAAACCATCAAAATAATGAATATTTTGCTGTAACAAAGATTGATGGTCCAGATTGGTATTTTGTTACTGTCTATCCCAAGTCGCTACTTGCCAATTTAGCGTTTGACACTGCACGTTTTATTTTGCTTTTAGGCATACTCTCATTATTTATTGAAGTGACTGTATTACTGTTAGTTTTACGGCGGCAAGTTGCCCAGCCTTTGCAGGACTTTTTGGGTGCGACTCAACAAATTGCGGCTGGGAATTTTAATGTTGAAGCAACGCAGAACTTACCTTTGAGCCGTCGCGATGAAATTGGCGAACTTGCTCAGTCATTTAATAGTATGGCTGGACAATTGAAAACTTCATTTGATACCTTAGATGGCAAGGTGATTGAGAAAACGGCCCAATTAAATGATAAGATCGAAGAATTAACGCAAACTCGTCAAGAAATGATACACAGTGAAAAGATGGCGGCGTTGGGGCAACTGGTTGCCGGCATTGCCCATGAAGTCAATACGCCATTGGGGGCTATTCGTTCCTCAGCCGAAAGTCTCTCAAGTGGTTTGAAACAGACGCTGGAGCAGTTACCAAAACTGTTTCAAGTGTTAACGCTTGAACAGCAGGAGAAATTTTTTGCTTTACTTGAAGACTCTCTACAGAGTAAAGTCACTCTGACTGTCAAAGAGAAAAGAGCCGCTAAAAAAACCATTGCAGCGGAATTGAAAAAATCAGGCATCGAAAAAAATCGTGTTTTGACGGATACTTTTATTAGTCTTGGTATCTATGAACACGCGGATCAATATTTATCGCTGCTTAAACACCCACACCGTGATTTTATTTTTGAAGTCGCCTATCAACTTTCTACTCTCACGAGGAGTACGGGAAATATAAAGACTGCGGTTGATCGGGCTTCTAAGGTGATTTTTGCGTTGAAAACCTTTGCCCGCTTTGATCAGAGTGGCGACAAAACCGCGTCAAATTTGCAAGACGGACTAGAAACGGTCTTGACGCTGTACTACAATCAAATCAAACATGGCGTTGATCTCATCAAAGAGTATGAGAAGATACCACCGATTCAATGTTATCCAGACGAACTGAATCAAGTCTGGACAAATATTGTGCATAATGCACTTCAAGCCATGGAGCATAAGGGTACTTTAAAAGTGGCTATCTCCCAGCGAGATAGTTATGCGGTTGTCTCAATAACAGATAGTGGCAATGGTATTCCAGACGATATAAAAGATCAGATATTTATGCCATTTTTTACTACAAAAGCGGCTGGTGAGGGCAGTGGTTTGGGGCTTGATATTGTTAAGAAAATTGTTGACAAGCATGATGGGAAAATTGAGGTTGAAAGCGAGCTTGGCAAGGGTACAAGCTTTTCAATTTTGCTGCCGTTGTAGGTTTCTCTGCCGGACGGGGTTTGCAACCCCGTCCGGCATAAACATTACATTGTGTGACTTTGTAAATTGAGGAGGAACTATTTTGACTGAGCAAGTGATTTTGTGTGTTGATGATGAGGAGATGGTACTCAATAGTCTTGAGATGCAACTCAAAGACCATTTCGGAGATAAATATGTCTACGAATTTGCAGAAAATGCTGAAGATGCTCTGGAAATTATCGAAGAACTAGATGAAGAAGGAACTGATGTGCTTATCATTGTCTCTGACTGGCTGATGCCGGGTATCAAAGGAGATGAGTTTCTTATCAAGGTACATGAAAAATTTCCAAAAATTGTTAAAGTGTTACTCACTGGGCAAGCCGAGCAAGAGGCGGTTGATCGAGCAATAAATCAGGCTAATCTTCATCGCTGTATTCACAAACCTTGGAGTGCCAAAGAATTGGTCGAGACTATCCAATCAGGGGTGACTTCGTAATAAAGCTTATATGTTGGGACTTGAATTATGACTGATTTGGCTATTATATGTGTTGATGATGAACCTGCCGTACTGGATAGTCTCGATATGGAAATTAAAAGCGCGGTTGGGCTGGATTATATCATTGAAATGGCTGAAAATGGTGATGATGCTTTAGAAATATGTGAAGAATTGTTGGAAAGTGGGACTGAAATTGCGTTGGTGATTTCGGATTATATCATGCCCGGTTTGAAAGGAGATGAACTGTTAAAGCGTGTCCATATTCTGTCTCCAAAAACTTTGACCATTATGCTAAGCGGGCAAGCCGAACTTGAGGTTATTGGTAATGCCATTAAGTATGCAAACTTATATCGTTACATTGCTAAACCTTGGCAAACCGAAGATTTTAGATTAACCATTACCAAAGCATTATACAGCTATTCTCAAGCTCAAGCACTGGCAGAATTCCATGCAGATTTGGAGGAAACCGTTGCACAGCGTACCCAAGAATTGCAAGAGCAAACTGTAAAATTGGCAGAAACAAATAGGCAAATTCAGATGCTTAATGAGCAATTAAATTCTGAAAATCTCCGCATGAGTGCGGAATTGAGTGTTTCGCGCCAACTGCAACAGATGTTATTGCCCACAGATTCTGAGTTGTCGCAAATTGACGATTTAGACATTGCTGGCTTTATGGAACCAGCCGATGAGGTGGGCGGCGACTACTATGATGTTCTTCAAGATGATGGGCGCGTTTTACTGAGTATCGGCGATGTTACTGGACATGGTTTAGAAAGCGGAGCCTTGGCAATTATGGTGCAGTCGGCTGTGCGAACTTTATTTGCTAGTCATGAAACTGAGCCTGTGAATTTTTTTTGTGCGCTTAATCAGATGGTTTACCATAACGCGGCTCGAATGAAGAACGACAAAAGCTTAACATTGGTTTTATTGGAGTATCAAAATGGACTGCTACGTTTAAGTGGACAACATGAAGAAGTAATTGTGGTGCGAGAAGGCGAAGTGGATTTGATAGATACTGTTGATTTAGGTTTTCCAATTGGATTTATTAATGATATTGCCAATTTTGTGTCTGACACGAAGGTTCAATTGAATCAGGGAGATGTGGTGGTGCTTTATACCGATGGCATTACGGAGGCTGAAAATATTGAGGGTAAATTTTATGGCTTGGAGCGTTTGTGTGAAGTGGTTAAACAAAACTGGCAACGAACCGCCCAAGAAATCCTGCATTCGGTGATTGAGGATGTGAAACAATTCATTGGAAATCAAAAAGTTTTTGATGATATTACTTTGTTGGTTTTAAAAAGGCAGTAGTGCAAGGTTTTGTCTTGCTCAAAAATTATGAAGAAATTGACTATTATCTGTGTTGATGATGAACCCTCCATACTCAACAGTCTGAAAATAGAAATTAAAAATGCCGTGGGTTATGGCTATATCATTGAGATGGCTGAAAGTGGTGAAGAGGCTCTGGAACTTTATGATGAACTGTCGGAAAATGGACAGGAAATTGCGTTAGTGATTGCGGATTATATCATGCCGGGTATGAAAGGAGATGAATTGTTAAAGCGTATCCACATTCTGTCACCAAAAACTCTGACTATTATGCTAACCGGGCAAGCTGTTCTTGATACTGTCAGTAATGTTATCAAGTATGCAGACTTATATCGTTACATTGCTAAACCTTGGGAAACCGAAGATTTTAAGTTAACCATCACCGATGCATTACATTGCTATTCTCAAGCTCAACAACTGGAAAATTTTTATGTAGATATAGAAGAAAAAATTGCACAAGGTACCCGAGAAATAGAAAATAAAACTTTACAATTGGCTGAAGCAAATCAACAAATTATAGCCCTCAATGAACAACTAAAATCTGAAAATATCCGCATGAGTGCCGAATTAAATGTTTCGCGCCGGCTGCAACAGATGTTATTGCCCACCGATTCTGAATTGTCGCAAATTGACGATTTAGACATTGCTGGCTTTATGGAACCTGCCGATGAGGTGGGCGGCGACTATTATGATGTCCTTCAACATGACGGGCGCGTTTTACTGAGTATCGGCGATGTCACCGGACATGGTTTAGAAAGCGGAACCTTGGCGATTATGGTGCAATCGGCGGTGCGAACTTTATTCGCTAATCATGAAACGGATTCGGTGACATTTTTCAGTGCGCTCAATCAGATGGTTTACCATAACGCGGCTCGAATGAAGAACGACAAAAGCTTAACATTGGTTTTATTGGAGTATCAAAATGGACTGCTACGTTTAAGTGGACAACATGAAGAAGTAATTGTGGTGCGAGAAGGCGAAGTGGATTTGATAGATACTGTTGATTTAGGTTTTCCAATTGGATTTATTAATGATATTGCCAATTTTGTGTCTGACACGAAGGTTCAATTGAATCAGGGAGATGTGGTGGTGCTTTATACCGATGGCATTACGGAGGCTGAAAATATTGAGGGTAAATTTTATGGCTTGGAGCGTTTGTGTGAGGTGGTTAAACAAAACTGGCAACGAGCCGCTCAAGAAATTCTGCATTCGGTGTTTGAGGATGTGAGGCAATTTATTGGAAATCAAGTTGTTTTTGATGATATGACTTTGTTGGTTTTAAAAAGGCTGTAGTGCGGGTTTTGGGGGCTAAACATAAACGTTACGGAGCAGGTTGCAAACCTGCTCCGGCAGAAAATTGGCCCAACGACCTACAAGCTTGTCCCTACAGCATATTGCCCGCGCTGTATGCGAACCAATAGTCCTTTTTTTGTTAAAACTGATAACATTTGTCTTACTGCACCGACTTTCCTGCCTAAATTTTCTGCGATTTTTGCAATAACGCCACGCCCCCATGTTTTTATTTTGCTTACTTGTTCTAATAATCTTCGTCTTTTTGGGGTAAGTTTTTCCGTCTTTTGTTTTGCTTTTTGCTTAGGTGCTGTCGGTTCCAAAAATTCCATTTCCAATTGTTCTGCGTAGTATATGTCTTGAAGGCGTTTATGAACTGCTCCCACTGAATTTCCTAAGAGGATTAGTTCTCCGGTTTCCAAATATAACTCATAAATTTTTTTCTCTGGCTCGTGGGGATTTTTAAAATAACCAATGACTCCTGGCTTTTTAAAATTTCGCTGATATTCTTCTGTGATGTCTTCTTGTATAGAAAATACTTTATCTGACATTTTACACCTTCCAGTTTTGTTGATACCCTGTGAATTTTGTGGGCGCCATTCTATCAGTTCATTCTAAGCAGGTCAAGTATTTTTTTTCATGCATATTCTTAAACGTTACGGAGCAGGTTGCAAACCTGCTCCGGCAGAGAGAAAGTACAGGGATTAACGAAATAAGAGGATTGGCTCAATATAAAATTACCGGAGCGTTGCCTTAATTTGAGCTAATCCCTTTATTTCGTTAATCCCTGTACTTTGGTTTAAGAAATCATATTTTTTCAAAAAATATGATTTCTAAGCACATCATATTAGCATAGTCAATGCAAGTTTCAATGGTTTTGGTATGAGACTATTTGCCCTTATATATATAAATTAGGCTCTAGGATTTGAAATTAATATGACAATCACTCAACAATCATTAAACGCTATCCGTCAACATTTATTAGATATTTCTAAGCGCAATCAACTCCTCAATTATAAGGAGAAAGCGCGGACTGTCCATGTCGTAAATACGCCACTTGAGAAAGTTTTTAAAAAATTGGTGCAGGATGGTAAAAGCATGGCTTTCGTCGCAACCCCATTATCTAAAAAACTTCAAGAAACGCAATTGCAAACGCCTCATCCAGAGGAAATCTTAGAGCGGCGCTGCAAAAAATTAGCGCAACTAGCCCGCTCAGCTATAGAAGAAACGGGTAGTAATTTGTTATATCTCGCTGTCGGCTTTTTGGAAGATGCGTCCCTCAAAGCTCCGTTAATTCTTATCCCCGTGAAATTGGAACGGACACATCATTATGCCTTGTCATACTGTGACGAGGATATTGAAATTAATTTGTCCTTAGCCGAAAAATTAGCCAGTGATTTTAATTTACAGTTACCGGTATTTGATGACGAGCCAGAAAATTATTTGGCACTTGTCGCAGAATTAATGCCCCATTGGCAAGTAGTGCCCGATATTCGCTTAGATTTGTTTAGTTTTTCTAAGTTATTGATGTACAAAGATTTAGAAGCTGAGCACTGGCTTGAAAATGTCAATATTAAACAGATTTTGGGCGGCATTAATGTCATTGCTCAAAGTGAGATTCATGGCTCAATAGACAGCCATCCTCTCGCTGATAAAACCCCTTTAATTCTGGATGCCGATAGTTCACAACATGCGGTTATTATGGATGCCTTGTGGACACGAAAAAATATCGTCATCGAGGGGCCACCGGGAACGGGCAAGTCTCAAACTATTAGCAATTTAATTGCCGCTGCTCTCTCTCAAGGGCAATCTGTCTTGTTTGTCGCAGAAAAAAAAGCTGCCTTGGATGTCGTCAGATCGCGATTAGATCAAGTAGGATTAGGGGAATTTTGCTTAGAATTGCATAGTCACAAAACTCAGAAAGCTGAATTACATGCCGATCTTAATAAACGGCTTAATCAGGAATACTGCGATGTGAGCCAGTCAGTGCGCGACGAATTGAGTGCCCAAAAAAGACAATTACTCGCTTATTCTCAGATTATGAATTCTGTCGTTGGGCCTAATGATGAGAGAATTTATGAAATTTTTTGGGCGGTGGAAAGATTACGGAGTGAGCTTGGCGATGAACGGCTGCACTTTGAAGTTGTCACGCACAGTGAATTTAATTATAAAATCAACAAATTAACCGAATTGGGCCAAGAATACGAAAGCTTATCTAATGAGGCTATACAACATTGGCAAGGCTTTAAACCAATCCAAATTTGGCCGGGGGATGAGGAGACAATTCAGCATATCTTGTCAACCCTGTTTTTGGAAACTCAAGCTCATCAAGCCTATCTCACGGTTTTGATTGAAGAAACTAAAATTCCGCTGACGCAAGATTTGGCATATCTGCAATCACTGGCTAAAATTGATGCAGCGCAACTTATCTCAATGCCCACGCCTTTTAATAGTTGGGCAGCGCTCAAATTCTTGGATAAAGAGGCAGTCGAAAAATTCCGTAAATTTCAGGCAGCACAAAGAGAATTTCGACAACTTTTGAACCAAGCTATTAAATTTTTGGGACATGGTCGATATTCGGTTAATTTCCTTCAACAGCTTATCCACACTACGAGCAAGTTGGAAAATTTAGGCTTTGGTAATGAGTCGCCAGATGAACTTATGCTTTTTGTTAAGAGTGTCGATAAATTGGATGAGGAGCTCCAATCATTATTAAATAGTCCTGAATCTGTGGAACATTTTCTCCAATTTTTGAAATTGAGAGAGTTAGCCGAGCAAGCGCCTGAAGATTTGGTTCTTAATAAGCATCCTGCTCATGCCCTTGAAGCAACAAGTGTCATTTTTCAACATGCGCGTGATACTTTCTCTCAATTGGCTAAACAGTGGGCAGCTCAAAAAAATGATTTCTTGCTCAGCAAATTGCCGAATTCAGAACAATTGGCTATTTTGGCGGATGAACTTCGCAAATATCAGGGCAATTGGTTGGCTTTTTTGTCGGCGGATTATTGGCGTACTAGGCGTGCTATTAAAAGTTTTCTTGCGACTTCAAAATCGCTAGATTTGATTAAAAGGTTAGAGGGGCTGGCTGCCCTTAAGCGTGAAACGGAGCAAGAAACGGTACGAGCGCAATATCAACGTGTGTTTGGTCCACTGTTTATGGGGCTTGAAACCGATTGGGGGCTTCTTGAGCAACATGTTGAATGGGCACAAAATCTTGCTCAGGTGCAGGGTGATCCCGAAAAAGCGCGAACTTTGTTGGCAACTCAAGCCGATCCACGCGGCTATCTGCTTAAAACGACTGCTGTTATGTATGAACAATGGCTAAGAGTCACTAAGGCGGCGGAACAGTTAAAAGTGCCGGTTGATTCTCATTTGTTGGTTAATCAGTTTGTTGAGAATTTGTTTGAGCAGCGTCGCCTTGTGTTTCAGTTAGCTAGTGTATTGTTACAGAAATTACCCCATCTCAGCGATAAACATGTTGTTTCTATACATGGCGCGGTGCAAAATTTGTTGAGTGCTTGGTATATTCGTGACAATGCTGATAAGAATCAGTTTATTAAGGAATTATTTGGTAAAACCAATTATCGGGGCATTGAGACTGACTTAACTGCGTTTTCTGCTATTGCGGATTGGATCATTCATTTGCAGTCTGTCGTGCCGCCACCGCTATTGCATTGGTTGGTGAGCGAAGAGCCAGCGGTGAGGTTGTCAATTTTTCAAAAGTTGTTGGACAAAAATAAGGCGTATCTCGATCAGTTTTCTGAACAGCGTCGCCAATTAGCCAATTTTGGCGAATTAGATAGCCAACTGTGGTTTGATCAGTGTACGTTGGAACAGATTGCAACGAGGGTTCAATCTTGCCAAGCTTCAATCAATGCCTTAGTCAATTTAGCGACATTTTACAGATTAAAGCAAGAAGTTGATGACATGGGCTTAGAGAATATTACGGAAGCTATCATCACGGGAAAAATTAAGCCCACTCACGCGCCGCTACATTTTCAATATGCTTTTTATCAGGGGATGGCGCGAGAATTGATACGCGATCATGCGATTTTAGCTAACTTTACGCGCAGCGGCTATGAAAATCTCCGCCAACGCTTTGCTCAATTAGATAAAGAGCTGTTAAAAGTCACTCGCCAACAGATAGCTTATCAAGTTGCCCGACGCACTATCCCGCAGGGTAATGGCACGGGGCGCGTGGGGACTTTTTCGGAAAAGTGCTTAATTGTGCATGAGTTAAATAAGAAGAGGCGGCATATTCCTATTCGCCAATTAGTGCGCCGGGCAAGCCAAGCTCTGCAAGCTTTAAAGCCGTGTTTTATGATGAGCCCTTTGTCGGTGGCTCAATATTTGGCTCCGGGGCAAATTGAATTTGATTTGTTGATCATGGATGAGGCTTCACAGGTGCGCCCTGAAGATGCTTTGGGTGCGATTGCGCGATGCCGACAAATTGTGATTGTTGGCGATCCAAAACAATTGCCACCGACTCAATTTTTTGAGCGATTGGTGAATGAGGAAGATGAAGAAACGGTGTTTGATGGGCAGGAGTCGATTTTGGATATTTGCCTCAGCACTTACCAAAAGGGACGATTACGCTGGCATTATCGCTCCGAGCATGAGAGTTTAATCGCTTTTTCTAATCGTCATTTTTATGATAATGAGTTAATAGTTTTTCCTGCTCCGCAAACTCAGGCGTATGGGGTGCATCTGAATTATGTGGAGAATGGGACTTATTTTAAGGGGCGCAATCAAAAAGAGGCGGAGGCGGTTGCGGCGGCGGTAAAAGGGCATTTTAGAAATACGCCTCATTTAAGTTTAGGCGTGGCAACGTTTAATAGTAAACAGCAAGAATTGATTGCTGAGGTGTTAGATAGTTGGCTAGAAGCGCAGAGAAATACGATTGAAAAGAGTGCAGAACCATTTTTTATCAAGAACTTAGAAAATGTCCAAGGAGACGAACGCGATGTAATTTTTGTGTCAACCACTTATGGTGCTGATCCTGACAGTGGGCGCGTATTTCAACGCTTTGGGCCGATTTCGCGTGACATGGGCTGGCGGCGATTGAATGTGATTTTTAGTCGCGCTAAAAAGCGGTTAGAGTTGTTTACGTCAATGCGCTCTAGCGATATACAACTTAAAAGTGACTCTAAACGTGGCGTGCGAATATTGAAAATGTATTTGGAATATGCTGAAACGTTACGGAGCAGGTTGCAAACCTGCTCCGGCAAGAAAGAAGAGGCGGAAACGGGATATGATGGTAGGGTGACAAGTAAGGAAGCCGACAGCGATTTTCAAATTGCGATTTCTAAAATCCTTGAAGTTCAGGGTTATAAAACGGTGCCTAATGTGGGCGTTGCAGGATTTAGGATTGAT
>JBDLJY010000124.1:0-16983 GCA_039714115.1 Pseudomonadota bacterium
TTTTTTGGTGATAAATCTATTCATTTTTTCAAGAAATGCGAAAGCATTTTGATCACCTTGAGTTGTGAGTTCACGTATTTTGGCAATAATGTCATAAGATACGGCAATCCAAGTTGAAACGATAGCCGAGCGATAGGCACCGGCACGATAGGCATCAACGGCTTCTGAAATGTAAGAAAGTGAGGTTTTATCCCTTACAGTTAAAATCAATTCATCTAAATCGGTTAATCTTAGATTGTTCATCATAACATCAATCCCAAATTTTTATGGTTCCCACGCGCTGGCGCACTCTCTTATACACAAGTTTTTTTTAAGTCGGCATCAAAAAAATCAGATTTTTTCAAAAAATCTGATTTTTAAGCCGGTGTTGGTTTCAGGAGTCCAAAATTTATTTTGGACGAGGTCGCCCAAGATAAATCTTGGACTCCAAAATAGTATAAACTGTGACTGGGTACTTAAAACTCGTTTTCACCGAGGGCAGGTAGGGTAAAGTAAAAAGTGCTTCCTCGACCCACTTGAGTCTCTACCCCCACCTGTCCCCCACACTTTTCGATCAGCAAACGCACAATGGATAACTTTAAGCCATACCCTTCTTGAAGGGTATCAGCTTGGTCGATAGCAATAAAGGGGACAAACATGTGACTTTGCTGTTTGGCGGTGAAACCCAGCCCATTGTCACGCACCCAAAAGCGAATGTGATCATTCCCTTCTGGAGTGGCCCCCAATTCTAGGTGTGGTGGACTGCCACCGTATTTTAAGCCATTAATTATGTAAGTATCCCATACCTTTTGAACCCAAGGAGAATAACCCCACACGATGGGCCACGTTGCCGGCACAACAATTTGAGCTTGATATTTATCAATCATCGCGCTCAGACGATGTCGTATTTCAGCGATGAGCGTTACCATATCAGGTGCCTCCATGACAACATCGTTGGTGCGTGCATTAACCAACAAGAGCATGTCATCAACGACGCTAGTCATTTGATGTCTGGACTGTTCAATTTCTTGTAAAAACTTCAGCGGCTCTGGATTTGGCAGAACTGCCAATTCTTTATGAAGCACATTGGTAAAACCAGATTGTCTGACTAAGGGTTTTTTTAAATCGCGAGCCACGAACTGAGCAAATGCGTCCAGTTCCATAGTTTGTCTTTGTAATTCAAGGTTTTTCTGTTCAATGGCCGCATTTTGTTGTTGAAGCACTTTTTGTAGATTCTTTAAAGTCAGGTGAACGTTGACGCGGGCAGACACCTCTTCATACTGAAGTGGCTTAGTGATGTAATCGACCGCGCCGACTTCAAAGCCTTTCAGCTTGTCCGCCGTATTGGTCAGTGCGGTCATAAAGATAATGGGAATTTCGCAGGTTTCCGCCTTTTCCTTTAAGCGGCTGCATGTTTCAAACCCGTCCAAATTCGGCATCATCACATCCAGTAAAATGAGATCTGGTTTGGCTTGATTCACTTTTGCCAAGGCGTCTTCGCCATCTTGGGCGGTTAACACCTTGTAGTTGAGTTTTTGTAAATAGGTCGATAATATATGTATATTTGTGGGATCGTCATCCACAATGAGCAAGGTGTTTTTTTCTGAACTTGTGATGTCCATATGTTTTTCTCCAAAGAATTTATCAGTGATGCCAAAAGTCGCTCAGACGCTTTCGCAGGGACTTCAGTTTGTTGGTGACGGGTTTTTCCTTTGATGTTTCTTCATCAGGCTGAGTAGTTGCCAAAAGTTCTGGGCGACTCTCGGCATAGCGTTTGAGTGCCGCATTGAGGTTAAATTCAAGTAACTGCTTGTCCACGGGTTTGGGCAGGTAACGGAATATCTTGCCTTCACTGACTAAACTGACGATGAGGTGAGTGTCGGCTTGTGTGGAAAGTACTATCGAAAGGGTCAACGGATAACTTTCTTTCAGCACCTGAATGAGGACAGTCATTTTTTCCCCTTGCACCATAGTCTCCATGATGAGGACGGCAATGTCATGCTGCTCCAAAATGTTGAGTGCTTTTTCTAGCTGGCTCACACAATAAATATTCAACTGATGTCCAAAGAAATGATGAACTGTGGCATAGATTTCAATATCGTCACTGACCACTAAGAGCCCAAGATGCTGAATGTCTGTCACCGGCGTTTTTCCGGCCTGTTCTAATGCGGCGGCTTCAATGGTTTTTTTAATTTGCTCGTTATTCCATGGCTTTTCTACAAAGCGGAAAATATCGCCGGTGTTGACCGATTCTACGAGCACCCCTATATCCGCATAACTGGTTAGCAAGAGGCGTACTGTGTTTGGTGAAATTTCCTTGACCTCTTCTAGCAATTCGATACCCGACATATCTGTAGGCATATGTTGGTCGCTGACAATGATTTGAATCGAATGCTTGTGGATGATGTCGAGCGCCTCTAGGCCACTGGTAGCCGTAAACACGCTATATTGCTTTTTGAACATGGCTTTTAAGGATGTGAGAATTTGCTTTTCATCATCTACAAATAATATATTTTTTTTCATTACAAACAATTTTTCTTTCGGGAATTGATAACTTATATTTGATATAATAACATATCTGCGATGTCACTTTTAAAGGATAAATCAATGCAATTCAGACGTACTAGAAAATATACTTTTTTTAGTAGCCCGGGGGTGAGTTTTATGATACCCGTGATATTTATTAGCTTGGTACAGTGTACCACTGGAAATACCGAGTCTGACAAACCGAGCGACAAAGCCGCCCAAGCTGTTCAACAAAACTCTCTGAGAGAGTTGACACCCCAACCCGCCCTACATACCGAACCCTGTGCGACTCCACCTATCGAGTCTAAAATTGAGGTTGATATCTCAGATCAAAAGCTTTACCTGTTTTGCCGCTATGATAATGGCAATGAAGAGGTGAAAACTTATCCAGTTTCAACCTCTAAATATGGCATTAGCAGTCAGGCGGGTAGTAATAAAACGCCGTTGGGACGACATCAGATTAAAAATAAATTCGGTGATGGTGCGCCACAGGGGATGATTTTTAAAGCACGTCAGCCGACGGGACGAATTGCCAAAATGAATGTGGCAGGTGCCGGTGATTTAGTGACCACACGCATTATGTGGTTGAAAGGCTTAGAGCCGGGTAAAAATTCGGGACGTGGGATAGATTCTTACAGGCGTTATATTTATATTCATGGCACTGCCGAAGAAAATAAAATTGGTCAACCTGCGTCTCATGGCTGCATCAGAATGTACAACAGCGATGTCATTGATTTATTTGACCGTGTGACAGTGGGTATCGATGTTTATATTAAGGAATAATTTTAAGGAAAAACCACTCTCATGTAGGGTGGATTACGCGCTCCACCCTATATTTATTATGGAAATAACTTATTTAGGAATATTCCAATTAAGTTTGGAGGTTTTATCGGCAAACTTCCTGAAAACCTTCAAGGTTTCAACAAACCAATCATGGATCGCTTGTAATTGATTTGAGTCCTCATTAAATGCCGTAAGCGGTTTTTGAAGGAGAATTCTCATGCCCATTGGTCTCTCTTCAAATAGAAAGCCGGGATGACTCGCAAAAATTTGCTTATTTTGCCTAAATAGAGCTTTTAATAGCCCATATTGCTTGTGCGCTCTATCACACCAGTACCAGACGGCTAAATTGGTCGAGGTGCCAGTTAATTTTTCATAATCAAAACAAAGGGTTATCTCAGACCATCCACCGCCGCCCAATAGGAGGTCTTGTTTCATCATGCGATATGAGTTGAATTCGACTAGCAATTTTAAGCGTTCTAGCGTGTTTTTCGGTGCTCCCATTCCGGGATAGCCAAATAGCATGGTGAATTCAGCAGCAACCGAGTCCAAGCATTCATCCATTTTCCTGAGCGTGTCATTCAATGTCGAGATGGCAGTCAAGTCATCAGTCGTCAGTTCCGTTATACCTTTCATGTTGTTCTCCTCAATAAACTCAAGAAATGCAGTTACCAAAGGGTTTTCTGAATAGGACTCTAAAAACGCACAGACATCCGCCCAACGGCACTGGGCAAAGTCAATGCTTTTTATCTGTTGCGTGTCATAATATTTGGAGCAGTACCTCAAATAGACATTGGGATGTTCTGGCTGTTGATCTAATAAGATCGCTTCACATTTTTCCAGTTGTTCCCGTTGTTCTGTCACAACGGCTTGAACAGTATTTTCCATAAAACATAAGGTTTTGTTGTTGGAAAAAACCATATCGACGGTTAAATCTTGGTAAGTGCGTTGAGTTTCTACGCTAAAATTGCGCCCTTTAATAGCGAGCACTTTGTTGACAAAGCCATCTAACAAGGCTTGATTGGATCGCAATACGCCGGCTAAAATTTCGGTTGTGAAATCTTCTAGCCGATAGCTGTTATGAAATAATTTAGTAAACAACGGATTTTCCATCAGTTTATCCTATGGATTGAAAACGAGCTAAAAATGCACATTCTCATTCTTTTATTACTATTAGTTGTTATCATTTATGGCCCCCAATTGTGGGCCAAACAAATATTGACCAAGTATAGCAAACATCGTGAAGATTTTCCCGGCACGGGTGGCGATCTTGCCCGACATTTGCTGGACAAGTTGAATCTGTCGCATGTCAAAGTCGAAGTGACTGATTTGGGCGATCATTATGATCCCAACGACAAAACGGTACGCTTGAGTCAGGCAAACTGGGGAGGTAAATCATTGACGGCAGTGGTGACATCGGCGCATGAAGTGGGACATGCCATTCAGGATCAGATCGGCTATCAACCTTTACAGGCTCGCACGAAATTGGTTGGCATTGCACAGACGGCGGAAAAAATCGGCGCGGGATTAATGATGATGATACCGGTGGTTGCTATAATAGCGCGTGTCCCTGCGGCGGGGGTATTGATGTTTTTGGGTGGGCTGGCGAGTTTAGGCGCATCGGTGGTGGTTCATTTTGTGACCTTGCCGGTTGAATGGGATGCGAGCTTTAGACGTGCGCTGCCGATTTTGGCGAAAGGGCAGTATATTCCTGCCAAAGATAAAAGGGCGGCGCGGCGAATTCTCACCGCTTGCGCGTTGACTTATGTGGCAAGTTCATTGGCGAGTCTGCTGAATTTGTGGCGATGGATTGCGATTTTGCGACGGTAATAAAAAAAATTTCTAACACCCCCTTGAAGATCGATATCCAACCCCTATTTCCTTGTTGCGCCACCGTGTTTTCACGACTTGCTTTGAAAGGAAAAATAATGCGTCAATCACTGGTAGTAGCCAATTGGAAAATGAATGGCTCCCTTGAAAAAAACCAATCATTACTTAATAGCCTTAAACAAGGCATAAGCTCGGTGCAACATGCCCAAGTCGCCGTCTGTCCGCCCATTGTGTATTTACAACAGGTGAGCGAATTGTTAAAAGGTACGGTGATAGGTTGGGGAGCGCAAAATCTCTCTGAGCGGGAGCCCGGCGCCTTTACGGGAGAAATGGCTGCCAATATGTTGCTCGATTTTAACTGCAAATATGTTATTGTAGGGCACTCGGAGCGACGCAGTTTATACGCTGAAAGCGATGAACTGGTAGCAGAAAAATTTGCTAAAGCACAATCCGTCGGGTTAATTCCTATTCTATGTGTAGGTGAATTATTAGAACAACGAGAGGCTGGTGAAACCGAAAACGTTGTCAAACGGCAGTTGGATGCCGTGATTAATCTACGAGGGGTAGCATCTTTTTCCAAATCTGTGATAGCATACGAACCCGTGTGGGCGATTGGCACCGGCAAAACTGCAACGCCGGCGCAAGCTCAAGATGTTCATGCCTTTATTCGTGGGCGGATTGCCGAACAGGATGCAGGGGTTGCAGAAAATGTGCAAATCTTGTATGGTGGTAGCGTTAAGGGTAGTAATGCTGCTGAGTTATTTAGCATGACTGATATTGATGGGGGCCTGATTGGTGGGGCTTCATTAAAAGCCGATGAATTTTTAACCATTTGTCAGGCAGGCAGGTAGAAATTTCACTTGACTGAAATTTTATTTTTTAGTATAGTCTAAAAAAATCTCCACTTATGTTGACAATATAGACAAAAGTCTATATATTGCTTTTCATAAAAAAGGTCATAAAAATTTCACTTGACTTAAATTTCCTTTTTTAGTAGAGTTTCTACTCGTTTAGATAACTAAATTTTTGATATTGGTTGGACCTGATATCAAAAAACTTGACATTTTTTTGTTTGTTCTGATATTATTAGAACAATGCTTGAGGTGGTTAGCCTTCCACAAAAAAAACTTTACATATGTCTGACGTTTTTGCGATAGTTCACATTTTGATCTGTGTAGGATTAATTGGATTAATCTTAATCCAACATGGTAAAGGGGCTGATGCGGGTGCTGCTTTTGGTAGTGGCGCGTCAGCAACCGTATTTGGTAGTCAAGGATCAACCTCGTTTCTCAGTCGTACCACGGCTGTTTTGGCAACCCTGTTTTTTGTCACATGCCTGACGTTGGCCTATTTTTCTATACAGCGCATAGAGCCTAAAAGTGCGCTAGAATCGGTGCAACCGACTTCAAGCACTGAGCCAGCCGTACCGACTCAAAACGGTAGCGAGTTGCCACAACCTGCGACTCCCGCAGATAATGAAATTCCTTCAGTCCCGTCTGAAGAACCATAACAAGCCGATGTGGTGGAATTGGTAGACACGCTGTCTTGAGGGGGCAGTGGCGCAAGCCGTGCCAGTTCGAGTCTGGCCATCGGCACCATTTTATCTGGACGTCCAAGATAAATCTTGGACTCCTACCAATCTCAAAACCTCTCCATGAAACTTATTGACGACGCCGATCCAAATTCCTTTTCCTCACAAATGCGCCGTAAACGTATGCGTTGTTTTATTGAGCTTGTTCGCTATGTCATTCAGAGAGAAGCTCAAAAGACAATTAGCATTCTTGATATTGGCGGAACCGAAATATACTGGATTAATTTTCCTTTTAGTCAGTTTGATGATATTCATTTTCGGATTACTCTGCTTAATCTCAATTATGATCCTGAGACTGATTTAGGGAATAGGAAAATACCAAGCAATGTATCTCTTGAAAAATCAATTGGTAATGCTTGTCATCTTGAGGAATTCAAAGATAAGGCGTGGGATATTGTTCACTCAAATTCTGTTATTGAGCATGTGGGATGTTGGGAGCATATCAAAGCGATGGCTCGCGAAATACACCGTGTTGGGCGGTATTATTTTGTACAGACACCAAATTATTGGTTTTTTGTTGAACCTCACTTTGTTTTACCGTTTTTTCAATTTCTGCCTCGCCCGATTAAAGTTTGGATATTGATGCGAAAAAGGGGGGCTTCTTCTCTGAATAAAGCGATCTTAAGGGAAGAGGGCATACGCTTACTTACTAAAAAGGAAGTGAGGCTGCTTTTTCCTGAGGGAGAAATACTTACAGAACTGTTTTTTGGTTTACCTAAGAGTATTATGGCGCGTTCGTTTTTGTCTGAGAAAACTTAGTTTTTATATCTATTTCTGAGTCCTAGAGTTATCTAGGGCGACCACACTTCCAAGATAAATCTTGGACTCCAAAACCCCTACCACGAAAATCTCATCCCCTCCCCCTGACACTGCTAGACGCTGCACCTTTGTAACTTTTTGTGTGGAATGTAGGATGTATGAAAAAAAACATAGCACATTGACGATTTCTGTCATATAATATTCCCCCGTCTCAAGCGGGAACAACCGAAAAGGATAGCTAAAAGCCATGCTAGTCAACTACTTACCCATATTTTTATTTATCATCATCGGATTGGTGATGGGAATGGCCTTACCTATACTAGGTTTTTTACTGGGCAAACGTGAGCCTGATGCGGAAAAAAATTCACCTTATGAGTGTGGTTTTGAAGCTTTTGAAGATGCACGTCTGAAGTTTGATGTGCGCTATTATTTAATAGCAATATTGTTTATTATTTTTGATCTTGAGATCGCCTTTTTATTTCCGTGGGCGGTAGTCTTCAAAGATATTGGCATGTTTGGGTTTGTCGCCATGATGATATTTTTGGCGATATTGGTTATTGGTTTTATTTATGAATGGAAAAGGGGAGCACTCGAATGGGAGTAGAAGGCTTATTAAAAGAAGGTTTTGTCACCACCTCAGCCGATGCACTCATTAATTGGGCGCGAACTGGATCAATGTGGCCTATGACATTTGGTTTAGCCTGTTGTGCGGTGGAAATGATGCATGCCGGCGCCTCACGTTATGATCTTGATCGCTTTGGTATAGTATTTAGACCTAGCCCTCGACAATCTGATGTGATGATTGTGGCGGGTACTTTAACCAATAAAATGGCCACCGCGCTGCGTAAAGTGTATGATCAAATGCCAAATCCACGTTGGGTGATTTCTATGGGCTCTTGTGCTAACGGTGGTGGCTATTATCATTACTCTTACTCTGTGGTGCGTGGCTGTGATAGGATTGTGCCGGTTGATATTTATGTACCCGGTTGTCCGCCCACGCCAGAAGCCTTGTTATATGGCATCTTGCAACTGCAAAAGAAAATTAAACGTACTAACACGATTGCCCGTGCGAGCTAATAAAGGTAATCTCTATGGCTGATTCTCTTCAGACGCTACAAGCCGAGCTACAGGAAATCGATATCCCCTTTTCGGCGGATATAGCGTTCAATGAACTCACACTGAAAGTGCCAGCGACGCACCTTCTCATTATGTGTGAAACTTTGCATAATCAATTTGGTTTTTCACAATTAATAGATTTATGCGGCGTTGATTATTCTCAATACGGACAAGCCGATTGGGAAACCAAACAAGCGACAAGCACCGGCTTTAGTCGCGGTGTCAGCAAGGGCGTATCTAAAAAAGATAGCGATACTCCTCGCTTTGCGGTGGTATATCATTTGCTCTCCATCGAACGTAACCAACGTTTACGGCTGCGCGCCTTTGCCGAAGGCGAGCCACCGCGCATAGATTCGGTGATTAATATTTGGAACGCCGCCAATTGGTTTGAACGCGAAGCCTTTGATTTATTTGGAATCTTATTTGATGGGCATCCTGACTTGCGCCGTATTTTGACCGATTATGGTTTTATAGGGCACCCCTTCCGCAAAGATTTCCCGTTGAGTGGCAATGTCGAAATGCGCTATGATCCTGATAAAAAACGGGTCGTGTATGAGCCTGTCAGTATAGATCCTCGAACGCTCGTGCCGAGAGTGATACGTCACGATAACCGTTACAAAGGAATAGACTATGCCTGACATTCGCAATTACACTCTGAATTTTGGCCCCCAACATCCCGCTGCACATGGTGTGTTGCGTTTAGTGTTGGAGTTAGACGGAGAGGTGATTGAAAGAGCCGATCCCCACGTTGGGCTATTGCACCGCGCCACGGAAAAGCTGGCCGAAAGTAAGCCATTTAATCAAAGTGTGCCCTACATGGATCGACTGGATTATGTCTCCATGATGTGCAATGAACACGCTTATGTGATGGCAATAGAACGCTTGCTTGGCATAAAGCCACCGATCCGCGCCCAATATATCCGCGTCATGTTTGACGAAATTACTCGTATTCTCAATCACTTATTGTGGCTAGGGACGCATGGGCTAGATGTCGGCGCGATGACGATGTTTTTATATACGTTTAGGGAGCGTGAAGATTTAGTAGATTGTTATGAGGCTGTCACAGGTGCGCGGATGCATGCCGCCTATTATCGTCCCGGCGGAGTCTATCGAGATTTGCCGGATCGTATGCCACAATATGATGAAAAAAAGTCTCAATGGCATAGCGAGGCAGACTTGAAACGTTTAAATGCTGCTAATCGTCAAGGTTCGCTATTAGATTTTATAGAGGATTTCACGGAGCGTTTTCCCAAACATGTTGATGAATATGAAACGCTACTGACGGAAAATCGTATTTGGAAACAACGTACTGTTGGTATTGGTGTCGTTTCCCCGGAACGGGCACTCAATTTGGGTTTTTCTGGGCCAATGTTACGTGGTTCTGGTATCGAATGGGATTTACGCAAAAAACAACCCTACGAAGTCTATGACAAATTAGATTTTGATATTCCCGTGGGTGTCAATGGCGACAGCTATGATCGTTACTTAGTACGCATGGAAGAAATGCGCCAAACCAATCGCATTATCAAACAATGTGTTAAGTGGCTCCGTGAAAATCCTGGTCCCGTGATGCTGGATGATCATAAACTAACCCCGCCGCCGCGTGAAACGATGAAAGGCGATATGGAAGCCTTAATTCACCATTTTAAACTTTTCACCGAGGGCTACTGTGTGCCAGAGGGTGAAGTGTATCAGGCGGTTGAACATCCGAAAGGGGAGTTTGGCATTTATTTGGTGTCAGATGGTGCTAATAAACCTTATCGTTTAAAAATTCGTGCCCCCGGCTTTGCCCACCTGGCTTCGATGGAAGAAATGGCTAAGGGGCACATGCTGGCTGATGTTGTTGCCATTATTGGGACGCAGGATATTGTTTTTGGAGAGATTGATAGGTAAATCATTTGGGTATTTTGGAGTCCAAGATAAATCTTGGACTCATAAACAAAGTTCCAGAAACTCTGATTCTTCAGATCGCTAAATCCGAACACGGGAACGATCAACCCATTATCCCCTTGCCAAGATTTATCCTAACGTCGAAAGGGTAACATAGCTCGAACCCATTTTTTTTAACGTGGAAGGCTAACCACTATCAAGCGAAATAAATTCTACTTAGAAAAACCTCCCATTAGGACTTTAGTCGTCCAGCAGCGAAAGCCAAAAGATAACTGATAACAGCAACTATTCACACTTGAAAAAGTGTATTGAGTAACAAAAAAAATGAGCATTTTTCTTTCCAAACTTCTGCCCCAACTGATATACCCTGTCAGTCTAACAATCTGGCTGGCCATTTTTGCCGGCTTATTCGCTTGGCGTGGGCACAAGCGGCTTGCTGGTATTGCACTTTTTTTATCCGTCGCCCTGTTATGGGTGAGTTCCATGCGGGTGACTGCGGATTATCTATCAATTTCATTGGAGCGAAAATATCTCCCGGTTCCAATTGAAAGTTCTCCGGTCGCGGATGCCGTGGTTGTACTGGGTGGTGGCGTGGCGACTGCTGAACCACCTCGCTTAGCGCCAGATCTTGACAATGCATCAGACAGGGTACTTCATGCCGCCCGTTTATACCGAGCAGAAAAGGCACCCGTTGTGATTGTATCAGGAGGTGTGATTGCTTGGCAGGGCGCGACAATGCCGGAAGCAATAGCGATGAAAACCATTTTGCAGGAATGGGGAGTGCCTGCGACAGCCCTCATAATGGAAACCAATAGCCTGAATACCTATCAAAATGCGGTGGAGACAAAACGCATTTTAGAGAAACAGGGCTTAAACCGTGTACTTCTTGTCACTTCGGCTTCACATATGCCCCGTGCTTTGGCGACTTTTCGCAGTGCCGGTATCAACGCCATACCCTCTCCAACCGATTTTGAAGCGATAGATCGAAAACAACGGACGATCTTGGATTGGTTACCAGAGGCAAAAGCACTTGGACAGACAACCAGTGTGATTAAAGAATATATGGGTATAGCCGTCTACCGATGGCGTGGTTGGATAAAAGAAGGCGACTCAAATGTCCGAGGAAATTAAATACAAATATAAAATTTCCCAATATCAATGGGATGATTTGTTAAATCTTTGGGAAGCCATTAAAAATGGCAATACACCTGAATGGTCACCGGGCAAAGCTTTTGAGTATCTCATCGTTCGCGCCTTTCAACTTGAGGGGGCTGACGTTATTTACCCATTTAGTGTGAAAATGGCGAGAGAGGAACTTGAGCAAATTGACGGTGTGGTTTACACAAGTGGGCTTGCCTGTTTAATTGAATCTAAAGATCAGAAGACATCAGTCAATATTGAACCCATTGCCAAGTTGCGTAATCAATTGCTTCGCAGACCAGCAACCGCCATTGGCATTATTTTTAGTCGAAGTGGATTTACTGAGCAAGCCATGACTTTGGCACGCTTTCTCGCGCCACAAACTATACTATTATGGGAAGGTGAAGAAATTGAATATGCACTTGAGCATCGTTATTTATGTAAAGGACTTATTGCTAAATATCGCTATTGCATAGAGCAAAGTGTCCCATATTACAATATTGCGTACAACTAAAGATTCGCCGCCATGAAACAAGCATACATAGTAACCGAAAGTAAAACTGAGTTAGAGATACTCAAAAAATTACTTCCAGAGCCTATCAAGAAAAATATTGAGTTTGTTGTAGTCGCTTCTAGTTCTGCATCGTCTGTGTCTAGTTCAATTTTGATGGCTAAACAATTACCAGTAGTGTTGGTTATTGATGCCCATACAGATGATGAATCAATGATTTCTGAGCGGCAAGACACTCTACAATATTTGCTACACCAAACAGCAGCGTATGTACCATTTAAAGTTTTATTTGCTGTTCCCACTATAGAAACAATATTTTTTCAAGATAAATCCCTGCTTGAGCAAATTATCGATCATAAGTTCACAGAAATAGAATGGGAACTGGCTAAGTACCATCCTAAAAAATCTTTAACTTATTTTTTAGGCGAAAATCCATTGTCGAAAATAGTCAACAATCTGACGGCTCAAACCATTAACGTTTTACAAAAACACCCATTTATCATTGAATTGGTTGAATTTTTATCATCGGTCATTGATAAAAAACTGATAACTGATTAGGAACTCACACATGTCAACACGTATGTCAAAACAGAATGCCTCAACTTTATTATCAGAAGAATCCCGTGCAGCGATTGATCGTTGGATAGCCAAATATCCGCCAGATCAAAAACAATCAGCGGTGATGGGTGCCTTAAGCCTTGTCCAAGAAGCCAACGGCGGTTCCTTGACGACAGAATTGATGGACGCGGTAGCGGATTACTTGGAAATGCAGCCCATTGCCGTTTATGAAGTCGCCACATTTTATTCTATGTATGAACTCAAGCCAGTGGGGCGGCATAAACTCTGTGTTTGTACCAATGTATCCTGTATGCTCCGTGGCTCTGATGACATTGTTGCCCACTTAAAAAATAAATTAGGGATTGGCTTTGGAGAAACGACAGATGATAAAAAAGTTACCCTGAAAGAAGTGGAATGTTTAGGCGCGTGTGGGGGTGCTCCGATGATGCAAATTGGGCGGGAGTATCACGAAAATCTTACGCCTGAAAAGCTGGATGAGATTTTGGCGAAGTTGGATTAATGGTTGAGTGAGGGCGCAAAAAGATGCGCCTGACTCATTTGTATAAAAAAATAATATGTTTACAAGAAAAGAATTAAAAGAACATTTTTAAGTGGGACAATAAGTCTATACGAATAACAGGTATATAAAATGAAACCCTTAAAAGCATTAAAAGGAACTATTAAAAATTTGGACAATTTTCAATTGCACATACTTCTAACCCAAGAAGATGATGTGATTGTAGCAAGATGTCTGGATTTTTCTGTATCAAGCCATGGTTTGGATGAGAAAGAGGCTCTTTATTCTCTGACAGATAGTATAAAGGATTATCTTAATTATGCCTTTGAGGCGGAGGCGTTTGATAATATTATAGATCCAGATGAAAAAATATTTTGGGAAGTTTACCGAAAGTTAGAATTACAAAATGAAATGATAACTTTTCATAAAATGGCAGATTCTTTTAGAAAAGAAAATATAAGAGAAATCGCTTATGCCTAAGGCTATCGAGTTAAGAAAAGTCATTAAAATTCTTAAACCCTATCGCATAGAATTTCATCCTAATACGGGTGGAAAACATAGCGGTAAGTTTATAATAGGAAATCAATCATTTCCAGTAAAAACTCATGGTAAAAAAACCATGATTCTGCCATACGCATTAAATGGATTAATTAAAAAATTTGGGCTTCCTTCTGATGTGTTTGACTAATTAATGGTCATGAAATAATTTTGCTGACCGTAAAAAATGTGAGATAATTTTGATTTAACGCACTATGAGCCAAGCAATTCATATTAATTGAACTTTTATGATTATTATCGCCGTCATGGAATGGATAGAATGAGAGCTAAACCCACCTTTGCGAGCGTAGAACATCGCGCTATAATCCTCGTTCCGCCGCGATCAAAGGAATGCATTCAGGGACGCGGTGCAAACAGGCATATAGTCTTAGCAATCATTAATGATGACGGCGATTTTATGACATTCTACTACGAAAAAAGGCGATTTTAACCGGTAACATGTTTACAAGAAAAGAATTAAAAGAACATTTTAAGTTTCCAAAAAAATTGCCAAAAAAAATGGTCGAATTTTATCCGGCTAAATCACTAAAATTACCTAGACCATTGCATAAATTACGACATTCTCATTATTGTACTGACTTGTTAAATCTAGGCGGAAATTATAGAATTGCATTTGTTTGGAAAGAAGGGGAAGAGAGGAAAAGGTGTCAAATTTATGCACATTTGTTCATTGATCTAGAAAAAGACAAATGTCTTTGCCCTTTAGCACGCATAGATTATCATCCTAGTCATAAAGGATTACATATTGTGCTAAATTGTGAAGATAATCGAAATTTATGTAATCGCAGTATTCCGGGAGGAAAGGAATTTAATCTTAAATTAAAGCAGCAAATAGATCCAAGGATCAAATCGGATCGTCAACATTTCATTGCGATTGTGTGTGAAAGACTTGGGATTAATAGAGAATAGTTATAATGACAACAGACGTAAAAACAATGCTCATATCTGAGTTGTGCAAAGGCTATGAAATCGATCAAGATGAAGGTGTAATTATCGTCAAAACGCCCCTACGTTATGATGATGGAGACCATGTTGTCGTGTTTATCACACCACAACAAGATGAGGCGTTTATCATTGATGATAATGGTGACGCAGCTACTCGCCTAATGTTTGAAGGTGTTGATATAGATAGTCAACTTGTTCAAACTTGGTTAAAGAATACACTGGCTATTTATCATATCGAATGGGATGCGGAGCGCGATAGGCTATGGTGTAAAACGCACCCACAAGCTTTGATTGAAAGGGTGATTTGTATGGCACAAGTTTCTGTGCAAATGCAAACCTTAACGGCAGTCGTGTTGAAGGCGGAAGAACAAGAAGAACAAATAAAAAGTTTATCGCTTTTGTTATCACTAACATTACATCAGCAAAAAGATAACAATAATATCAAATTACAGAATATTCACTATTCTCTTAATTTGTTGCCTGATGTTCGACTTCTTTCTTTAGGAGACACACACAAAAAATGTCTGGGATTGAGCAAATATTAGAAGGTATCACAACACCAGAAGAAGTCTTGAAAGAACTTTCTCTGATAAAGACTGAACAAAGTGTAAGAAGCTATGACGACGCTGATGTTCAGCAACTTGAAACTGCGTATAAAAACTTTTTACAGACTCACGATTTCCAAACAGGGCAAATTGTAAAATGGAAAAAAGGTTTAAAAAATAAAAATTTACCACAAGAAAACCAACCTGCAATTGTTCTTAAAGTGTTAGATAAACCTCTTTACTTGGAAGGTGATTCAGGTTCTCCTTACTTTCGTGAGCCATTGGATATAGTCTTAGCAATCATTAATGATGACGGCGATTTTCTGACATTCTACTACGAAAAAAGGCGATTTGAACCGTACAATAGTTAGCCAACAACACATTTTATCCACTTACTTGGATTTAACTCTTAGTTCGACGTTAATTAACTTGGCTGTGTTGAAGGTTTTATTCGTTGTTGAGCATTAGCTGTACTCACCACTGCGACAAAAAATTCATGTTAATTGAACTTTTAGGAATGATTTATGGCAAATGAACTTTGTTTTAAAAACATACACTTAGATAAAATATGGACGCTCCCCGTCTATGAAAGCACAGGCGGCTACAAAGCCTTGCGTAAAGTTTTAGCCGAAAAAACGCCACCCAAAGACATTATTGACCAATTAAAAGCCTCAGCTTTACGTGGGCGCGGCGGTGCCGGATTTTCTGCCGGATTGAAATGGAGTTTCATGTTAGGGGTGCGCGACAAGCCGGTACAAAAATACTTGACGTGTAACTCTGACGAAGGAGAGCCGGGCACTTTTAAAGATCGTGATATTTTGCGTTATAATCCCCATGCTCTGATTGAGGGCATGGCGATAGCCTGTTATACGATAGGCGCGACAGTGGGTTACAATTACATACGCGGCGAATTTTCCGAACCCATTGAGCGTTTTGAAGCGGCACTGCAAGAAGCTTATGATGCGGGTTTGTTGGGCAAAAATGTTTTAGGCTCTGGGGTAGATATTGACCTTTATGCACATTACGGTGCAGGTGCTTATATTTGTGGAGAGGAAACCGCACTGTTAGAATCCATTGAGGGCAAAAAAGGGCAACCGCGCTATAAACCCCCCTTTCCAGCAGCTTATGGTTTATATGGCAAACCAACCACGATTAACAATGCCGAAACCCTAGCGTCAGTGCCTGAAATTATAAACAATGGTGCAGACTGGTTTTTAAATATCGGCAAACCTAACAACGGTGGACCAAAACTGTTTTCCGTCTCAGGGCATGTCAACAAACCGGGTAATTATGAAATCCCGATGGGGACACCTTTCGCGGATTTATTAGAAATGGCAGGTGGAGTACTCAATGGGCGCAAACTGAAAGCGGTGATCCCGGGCGGCTCTTCGACTCCGGTACTCAAAGGCGAGACGATGATGGGCTTGACGATGGACTATGACTCCTTAGCTAAAGCGGGCACTATGTTAGGCTCAGGCGCGGTGATCGTCATGGATGATACCACTGATATGGTCAAAGTTTTAGCCCGTATTTCTCATTTTTATTATGAGGAATCTTGTGGACAATGTACGCCCTGTCGGGAAGGCACCGGTTGGCTTGCGCGAGTGGTACGCCGTATTTATGATGGCGAGGGGCGGCAAGAAGATTTAGACTTGTTGACAGATGTGGCAGCTAAAATTGGTGGACGGACGATTTGTGCGCTGGGGGATGCGGCGGCGATGCCGGTGACTAGTTTTGT
>JBDLJY010000125.1:0-16981 GCA_039714115.1 Pseudomonadota bacterium
GTACCGGTTTTATCAAATAAAATTGTGTCAATACGCGGCAATTCTTCCAGTACTCGCCCATCCTTGATGAATATACCTTGTTTGACTATATGCTGCATATGGGTTAATGTTTGCACTGACAACATAGAACGCACTGTATTGTTAGGAGCACTTAAAAAGAGTGCCAGTGCAGGCGCAGTACCGATAAAAGGCATAAGGCCAGTAGTGGTAGCGATAAGTGGAAAAGTAATGCTATCTGCCCAAGCTTCGCCTTTGAGTTGCAACTGTGTTTTATAAGATTCAGTCTGCTGTAACAGTTTGTTTAATTTGTCAATGCGCGTATCTTCACCGCTGTGGCTGGCGCGGATACCAATCCGCCCGCTGAGTATAACCGTGGAAGCCATCACCGTATCACCACTGCCCTTTTCCACCGGATTAGCCTCACCTGTCAAGGCTTGCTGATCAATCAAGGCCATTCCGGTGCTGATAATGCCATCCACTGGGATCACTTCGCCTGTGGTGACGATGACCACATCATCTATTTGTACCTGCGCTAGCGGTATTTGCTGTTCTACACCATTGTAAGCAATCCACACCATTTCCGGCGCTTGTTGGAAAACTTCAGCGCCAAGGCGAGCTGACTTTTCCCGGCTGCGTTGAATAAAATGTTCGCTCAAGTGGTAAACCACATTGTATATCGACACTCCAAAGTAATTTCCTGTACCCAACAAGAGTACGCTGGCTAGGGAAGAGCCTACATGATTCTTAATCTTGCCTTCTGCAAACATGGTTTTAAACGCTCTTTGCAAAATAGGAACTGTGGTGTAGCTGATTACCACAACATTGAGCAAAGTCAGTGGCGGATAAACAAAATGCGCAGTAGATACCATGAGTAGCGAAGCACCACTTATTTGTACATAATGCTTAGGTTTAGATTCTACCTGTTTTACAACTGATATTTGCTGCTCAACTTTTCGCTTGTCAGTTTTGTTAGCACGTAATATATGTTGCAACTGTTTACCCAGATAAAGGCCTGTTAAAATTCCAATATTAGTTAATAACATAGATTTTATTTCCTCCATTAATCATTAACAATTATATCATAGACTTGTCGGTCGTTCATGCTTGAATAAAAAGGTGATTTTATCGTTCCCAGCGTCCAGTAGCAAAACGTGGATCAGGCTTGCTTAATGGCAGTGACTTGACGCTGGAGCGTGGGAACGATAAATAAAATCCAGTTTTTATTGGCTTAGGTTTTAAAAAGCCCGTGATTCGCTCCGCGAGTATTACAGGAAAACCTTAAATAACTACAGGGATTAGTGCGGCTCGTTTGGCCTAACTTAATTATAATAAAAAAACTAAAATAAAATCAAGCCTGAATTCAAAACTTACGTTATGGTGTGATTAATAAAGTAAAATTTTTGCCAGTTGCAATTCCAAGGTATCGCAGATAACGTGCTAAGTCACCGGTTTTGTAGAGGCGTGAATTAGGATTTTCACTAAAGGGATTGGATATGAATTTTTCGGCAGTCAGGGCGGTTGAGGTAGCCTATTTTCTGGCTTATCTATCACTAATCCAGATGTCGTGACAACCGTTTGGTAAAGGGCACTTGCCAGATTGATAATAGAATTCTGTTGGATCGCAACCCCTTTGGGCACGCCCGTGGTACCTGAAGTATAAATGACATAAGCCAAGTTTTCAGGTGTCACTTTACTGACGGGATTCCCTTCAGAGAGATTTTCTTTTGAAGTTTCCAAGCAGACAATCTGTGCTTGATGTTCAGGCAATCCTTCAACTAATTTGTTCTGAGTCAATAGGATTGGCACTTGGGCATCTGCCAACATAAAGGCGAGACGTTCTTTGGGATAGTTTGGATCCAACGGCACATAAGCACCACCCGCTTTGAGAATCGCCAACAATCCGACGATCATCTCTAAAGAACGCTCGATACAAATACCCACTAGTACTTCGGGCTTGACTCAGAGTGATTGTAAATGGTGTGCCAATTGATTAGCGCGGCGGTTTGGGTGTCCGCTCTACTTGTTCCTCAAAGAGTTGGTGAATACACTTGTCCTTGGTATTCGTTTACTGTGAAAATAGCCGTAACATCTAGTACAACGGATTAACGAAAAAAACTGATTTCGTAGCGGAACTCAAATACCTTGCCAAAGTTTGTTCAAGGCAAACCTTTAGTTTTTCAGCCAGTACTTGCACATGAGGCTGATTCATCATGGTGTGGTGATCACCGGGCACAACATGGATATCCACCAAGCCTTCCGCATATTGACTCCAACCCCAACTGGTTTCTTGTTTGAGGTGTTGGCTAAAAGTCTCCATTTGTGCGCTGGCTTGACTCATCAAAGGCGTTTCACTGGCTTTAAAGAGACTGATGGGAATGGCTTCAATTGCCTGTGGCACGTAATTGGTTTGACAGTTTGCCTTGAAAATTTTCACCAAAGCCTGAAGTTGTTTGATGGAGATGAACCAGCCATTTTGTTCTAATATTTCATGAAGATAGCTTAATTTTTCTGGGTTTTTGAGCCCAATAAATTCGGCATAAGAAATGTCCAGTTTTCTGCCTAACAAGCTGCCGATGATATGGGCAACATCGGTTATCCATTGCGTCTCATCCCAGTCGATTCCGATAGGTTGGTTAAAAGGCACGGTAGTGTCAAAAACAGCTAATCGTGCCACTTTTTGGCCCTTGAGTTGCAACTGCTTGGACATTTCAAGGGCTACCCAGCTACCGAATGAATGACCGCCCAGTAAATAAGGGCCTTTGGGTTGTATGGTTTGTATTTCTTTGATATAGCGGGCTGCCATGTCTTCAACACGAGTATCTGGGGCAGTTTCACCATCCAATCCCACCGCTTGAAGGCCATAAAAGGGTTGTTCTTGACCTAGATGATGGGCTAACTGATGGTAATAGAGTACATTACCACCGGCACCGGGTACGCAGAAGAAAGGCCGTTTGGAACCGTTGGGTTGAATGGCGACGAGGGGTGACCATTGGTTTGTGGTGTCGGTTGAGGGTTTGAGTTGCAAAGCTAACTCTGCGATAGTCGCCCCTTGGAACAGAGCCGATAAAGGTAATTGTTGGCCAAATTGCTGTTCTATCTGCGCTAACAGACTAACGGCTAACAGGGAATGCCCACCCAAGTCAAAAAAGTTGTCATGGACACCAACTCGCTCAATGCCCAACACTGAAGCCCAAATGCCAGCTAACAATTCTTCCTCCGGTGTCCGAGGCGCGACAAACGTTTTTTCTGATAACTGATAATTGCTCACTGATAATTGAGACAGTGCGCGACGATCTATCTTACCGTTTGGCGTGAGTGGCAAGTTTTCTAACATGACAAAAACCGAGGGTATCATATAATCGGGTAGTCGTTCTCTCAGGAAATCACGTAATGCGGTATTTTCAATGACTTGTCCTTGAGGCGGCACGAGATAGGCGACTAAACGTTTGTCCGTTTTTGACGCTTCATGGACAATCACGGCATTTTCCCGCACATCCTGATGTTGGGCTAACACGGCTTCGATTTCGCCCAATTCAATGCGAAAACCACGAATCTTGACTTGGTTATCTATGCGTCCCAAATATTCAATATTGCCATCTGGGAGATAACGGGCTAAGTCGCCAGTTTTGTAAAGGCGTGAATTGGGATCATCACTAAACGGATTTTTGATTAATTTTTCGGCTGTCAAATCAGGGCGGTTGAGGTAGCCACGAGCAACGCCTGCCCCGCCGATGTGAAGTTCGCCGGGGACACCAACCGGAACAGGTTGTAAATAAAGGTCTAAAATGTAAATTTGGGTGTTGGCTATGGGGCTACCAATAGGAACAATAGGGTGATTAGGAAAACACCTCCAAAACGTGGCATCTATACAAGCTTCTGTTGGACCATAAAGATTTATTAACTCAATATTGAGTATGTTAAGAGTTTCCGCCATCAGTGTGACGGGCAATATTTCACCACCACAAAAAATGCGTTTGAGCGATTTAATGGTTTCAATTTTTGTTAGAGAAATAATCACTTGCAGTAGGGATGGCACCATTTGCACTGTTGTCACTTGATGTTGAGCCATCATTTCGATGAGAGATCGGCTGTCTTTCTGCCAGTCAGGTTGAGCTATCACCAGTTGTGCCCCAGCAACAAGAGGTGCATAAAATTCCCACACGGAGGCATCGAAACTTATTGGCGTTTTTTGTAACACTTTATCTTTATCGTTCAAGGGAAAAGTGTCCAGCATCCATTGGGTATGATTGCAAAGTGCTTGGTGAGAAATCATTACTCCCTTCGGTTTTCCGGTTGAACCCGACGTATAAATCACATAAGCCAAGTTTTCAGAAGCAACCCCACTTTTGATATTTTCAGAACTCAACTGTGACAGCGTTTCTGCCTCAACATCTAAACAAACCACCTGCGCTTGAGTTTCTGGCAGTTTCTTTTTTAGGCTTGATTGAGTCAACAACACCGGCACCTGTGCATCCTCTAACATAAACGCCAAACGCGCCGCAGGATAAGCAGGATCAAGTGGCAAGTATGCGCCCCCTGCCTTTAGAATGCCAAAAAGCCCAATCACCATTTCAATTGAACGCTCAACGCAAATTCCCACCAAGACTTCTGGTTTCACCCCCAAGGTTTGTAGATAGTGGGCAAGTTGATTGGCTTTGGTATTTAATTCCCTATAAGTCACTTGTTGATTTTCAAATACCACCGCAACTGCTTCTGGCGTGGTTTCGACTTGAGCCTCAAAGAGTTGATGAATACACAAATCTTGAGGATAATCGGTGGCTGTGTCATTCCATGCCAACAGTTGTTGCTGTTCGGCTTTGGTGAGTAACGGTAATTCGTGAGTGGGCGTTTTGGGATTTTCCACAATGCCAGTCAATAATGTTTGTAAATGACCAGATAAACGTTTTATTGTAGCCCGTTCAAATAAGTCCGTGTTGTATTCCAACTTACCAGACAATCCCGAAGTCGTTTCTGTCAATTCCAAGGTGAGATCAAATTTAGCGGTGACACTTTCCAGTTCTAACAGGGTTAAACTCAGCCCTGCTAATTCTAAATCTGGTATATTTGCATTCTGTAACACAAACATCACCTGAAAGAGAGGAGAATGACTTAAGTTACGCTCAGGTTGTAATGCCTCCACCAACTGTTCAAACGGAATATCCTGATGGGCATAAGCGTCTAATGCCACTTGGCGTGCTTGGCGTAAAACGTCCTCAAACGGTGGATTTTCCGCTAAATCAAGGCGCAATACCAGCGTATTGACAAAAAAACCAATCAGAGACTCTATTTCACTATGAGTGCGATTAGCAATGGGGGAGCCAATCACAATATCGCTTTGCCCACTGTAGCGATACAATAAGATGGCAAAAGCTGACCAAAGCGTCATAAAGAGCGTGGTGCCGGTTTGTTGACTTAGGTGTTTTAGTTGGCTTGTTAGCTCAGGCGATAGAGAAAAAGATAAACTGGCTCCTTGATAACCTTGCATTGGGGGGCGTGGATAGTCGGTTGGCAATTCCAGTAACGCGGGCACATCGGCAAGTTGCTGTTTCCAATATTTGATTTGTTTTTCAAGCACTTCCCCAGTGAGCCATTGTCGTTGCCAGTGGGCAAAATCCACATATTGAATAGGTAACGGTGGCAAAGACGAAGTTTGATTAGTCAAAGCCGCTTCATAAACAATACGCCATTCCCGAACAAAAACACCGAGGGACCAAGCATCCGCAATAATATGGTGCATGTTGACTTGCAAAATGTGTGAAGTCTCACCTAGTTGGAATAGTTTTGCCCGGAATAAGGGTCCTGTGACTAAGTCAAACGGGCGCATTGCCTCTTCTTTTAGTAAGCCTTGAACTTCTGAGTCTTGTTCCGAACGCGATAATGCGCGTAAATCTAAAATGGCTAATTGGAACGGTTCCTCGGAAATATGCACCACTGGGGCACCATTAATGGTTGGGAAAGTGGTTCGCAAACTCTCGTGACGCTGAACCAACGCTTGAAAACTTTGTTCGAGTGCTTGCGGGTTCAGTTGCCCTTCTAGGCGCACAGCGGCGACTATATTGTAAGTGGCACTTTTGCCTTCCAATTGATCTAAGAACCACAAACGCTGTTGGGCAAAAGACAATTGCAAAGGTTTGTCCCGCTCTACTCGCGTTATCGGTGATAAAGAAGAATCACGAGACTTAGTGTTCAGTCGTGTACTCAATTGGGCTATAGTCGGTAATTCAAATAAAAGGTGCAGTGGCAATCCGACGGCAAAGGTATCACGAATACGTGACATGACTTGGGTGCCGATGAGAGAATGCCCACCCACAGAAAAGAAATTGTCATGGACACCCACTCGCTCAAGCCCCAACACATCAGCCCAAATACCTGCCAACAATTCTTCCTCGGTGGTACGAGGGGCAACATAAGTTTTGGTCGCTTTTTGGGATTGTTGGTTTTGAGACTTAATTCGCGTTAATATTTGTTCTGCATCAGATAATTCTGTCGCAATGTGGTTAAACAGGGTGGAATGAGATTGAATCTCTGTTTCACCATTTCCATCAGTAATAGTTGGTGATTTTTGATGTGATGATGAAATTTCTGGGGGACTATAGGTCAATTCAGACACCAAACGGGCGGGCAAGTTGAATTGCCAACCTTCAGGGGCAGGTTGTTTGAATTGGCTACCAACATTTTCCAAGAAATCTAGCACCAATTGATTTCTTTCGGTAGGAATATAGAGAATTTCAATTTGCTCTTTGTGACGTTCTTTGGCGATTTGCCCTAACTTAGCAAGCATTTGATGTTCAACACCTCGACCAAGCGCACGGCAACTCAATAAAAATGTATCAACACGGATGGCATTGGCAACCGACTCAAATAATATCACGCCAACCAAACCATAATCCCCAAAACGGTCTCTCACTTTCACAACCAGAGATTCAAAAGCCTCCGCTTCACACAATTGTTGAATTTCGGCTTCAGTCCGTCTAATTGTCGTGAAGTTAAACTGGTTGATTCGCTGCGTCAATTGTGAAACCCGATTAAGTTGAGAGGCTGTCATGGCCGAAATCTCAATTTCCAATTCCAGCCCTGCTATAAAATCAGCAAATGTCAGCGCATCCTGATGCCAACGATCACGTTGGAGGTTTTGTTGATAATACTTGGTTCGTTGTTGGTCCTCTGTGGTAATCTTTAATTGGTCGAAAGCCCAAATATTGTTAATAAATTGTGGAATATGGTTGATGTCACTGGGTAATTGGATAGTGGTGACGGCTGGACAATGTGCTTGAACTTCGGCACATTCAAGCGGATTATCATCAATAAAGATAAAGCTAGACAGTCCTAAGTTAAGTTCTTCCGATAAGGATTTGATATTTGCAGACTTAGCTTGCCAGTTAATGCGCCAAGAAACCAAATGTTCGCGCTTTAGAAACAGATTGGAACGCTGCTCAAAGACGGCAAAAACATCAGCTTCATTATTTTTACTGCATAAACATAACAATATTCCCGCCTGTTGCTGGGCTACCATTAATGTTTGCAGTGCTTGGTGAGTGGAGTCGATTTTCAGGTTAAGTGGACCCTCTTCAGCGCAAACGCCTTGCCATAAGGTACCATCGCAGTCAAGGACAATCACTTTGTACGGATTGCGCTTGATGGCATGGATTTTTCGGGCAATCATGGTACCCAGTGCCGTAAAGAAAACCGGTGTATAGGGAATATGACCGAGTTCCTCTCCGTGTGGATCATCAAATCGAGAAACCGGGTAACTTTTGAGTAAATCTTCTGATTTAACCAGATACAAGCTGCTGATACCTTCTAATTCAGATGCTAACAACTTTTCCATTTGCAAATAAAAGTTGCCATGTTCAGTTGTGGGTGAAGCTGGACAAATGCAGACGAGATAAACATGACGTTTAACCGCCGATTTCAACGCTTGCACGAAGTTGAGTACATTGTGTTCAATTTCAGCCATCGCCTCGTCTTCAGATTTGGTCCAATCCTCAAACCGCACCAGCACCACATTAATCCCGGTTTCATTTTGGGACAGCATACTGGAAGAATCCAGCAATTGCTGAAAAACCTGATTGTAAGGTGCAAACTCAATCTTGAATGGCATATCAAGTTCTTGCATCCAAAAGTCAAGCGATTCTTTCAAGGGTTCAGCCGTGAACGTGGCGGTGATAGCAATGGTTTGTTGTTCTGGCTCTTCATAAATGAGCGATTTGGTTTCTTCAAGCAGTTCGACCAAACCTAAATGTGTATTAAGAAACGTGACGAGTCGATTGTTAAAAAGCGGTGCCGGTTTCGGTTCGGAAATCACCGAGGCTCCTTTTGCGATGAATTTTTCCATCGTTAGAAAGAAATCGGAGACTTCATAGCAAACATGGTACAAGCTGAAGCTTCTATTTAATAAAGTCTCTACTTGATTACCCGCAACAAGTTCTATATGAATGTTGTTGTTAGCTTCAATTAAACATACACTGGCATTTTGACGCTCATCAAATACAATCTCGCTGATGTGAGTGACATCATACATTTCTTTCACATATTGGATGCCTTTCTCAAGATTTTGACAGGCGAAACCGTTATGATGAAATTTGATCTGCTTTTTCAACTCAGCATCAGGGATGATTTGCAATTCCCGAACTGGCAGTGAAGGTTGACGGAGGACTTCACCTAACAAAAATTCCAAACGCCCCTTGAGACGTTCAATTTCCTTGTCATTGAAAAAACTCAGGTTATAGTCAAAATAGATATTGACATCGTCATGTTGATGAAATTCTTCAATAAAAATAAAAAGTGCGTGTCCTTGCGGGTAAAAACCGTTAGCGAAAAACACCGCCTGGATAGGATTGCCATTAAAATGCGCGTCATAATCGTGCTTGGCATAAGACAGCGTGATATCAAATAGTTGTTGGTTGCTATGCAGTCCGATTTGCCGATGGATTTCACCAAGCGGAAAACGTTGATGTCGATAACCCTTTTGTAATTCTTTGTGAATATTTTCCAGCAGTTCAATAAAGCTCAAATCCGTTCCAAAGCGAAACCAAGCTGGACTAATCCCGGTAAACACCCCCGCTGTTTGCTTAAAAGCGGCACTATTTCGATTTAACATGGGTAATCCAATGGCAAAATCGTCCCGGCGACATGTCCGCACAAAATAACAATAGAGTGCCCCTAATATGACATGAAATGTGGACACTTTATTTTTGAAAGCAAACTCATTAAGTTGATTGTAAAAAGATCGTTTGAGGCACAAAGTTGAGCGTTGACTTGGGATGGTTTTTCCCTTAAATTGGGCTGCATAGCGGCGCACCAAAAGCGGCTTTGGCACTTCGCTATATTTTTCTTGCCAGTAGCGTTGAGCTTTGACAAATTTTTTTGACTCAAGATAGGCTTGATCGTTTTGAATAAAATCTGGGTAAGCATAATTTTTTGGCTCACCCGTTTGTCCAGTGACTAATGCGTTATAGGCGGCGGCAACACGTTGGACTATTAACGAAATACCCCATCCATCAACGATAAGATGATGGTACTTTTTTAACCAGTAATAACACCGTTCCGATGCTTTGCATAATGCAAATTGAAACAATAATTTATCATAAAGTTGGAAAGGCTTGACAAACTCTTGTTCCATCCATTTGAGTGCAGATTCGTGGGCATTTTCCGTTTCTGAAAAATCATGGAAATCCAGTTTGATGTGGACATTTTCTGCAAAGGTTTGGGTGGGTAAACTTTCCCCCTCGTGAAGAATAATGCGTAGTGCGTCATTTTCCGCAATAACTTGATTGAGGGCTTTTTCAAACAGAGCTGGATCAATAGTGCCCTCTATCCGCACATAGCCACCGATATTGTACAGTGGCACACCCGGATGCAGGATTTGGTCAAACCAAAAATCTAGTTGTGGGGAGGAGAGGGAGTAATGTTTAATGTTTGAAGTCATTTGACTAAACCATTTCATTCATGTTTCAAAAATCTAAGATAAATCCATTTACACTTACGTAATGGGCAAACACATTGGTTTGCCCTCTGCGTACAGTTAAGTTTATTGAGGTGAATTTGGAGACACTAACTCTTTGCTGACAATCTTGCCCCCCTCATAACACCAAATTTCAATCGGTGCCATAACATCACCTTTATTATCAAAATCAACACTGCCAGACGCACCTTCATAATTAATCGGCTTGCCAGCTTGTAAAAGCTCAAAGGCCCGTTTCAAGTCATCAGGGCTGGCCTTAATTTCTTCACCGGGCAGCCCGGCGACATCACGCAAATGATCACGAATGCCCACTGGGGTGATGGAGCCATCATGTACCTCAGTGGCGTAGGCTGCTAATGCTTGGAGAATGACCGCATCATAAACGTTCGGCAGAAACGGTACTGAAGGCAGTTCGCCATATTCGGCTTCATAGTTGGTATTGAAATTCAAAAGTGAAGCCGTTTGTGCCGCGCCGGAGGCGGTACCACACATGCCCTCCAGTACCTCAGCGCCTACCACTTCAATCAGTTTTTCTGATCGGTTGGCATCCACAAAAAGGAATTTGTCAAAGAATCCCTTATTAAGGGCTTGAGGAAGATAAACGCCAACCTGTTGTGTGAAACTGATGGCAACAAGCGCCTCTGGTTCTCCCCCCTCAACGGCTTGGGCCAATTCGCTCTGATAACTGGTGTTCTTGTCTTCGTGTGGTACCGAGGCAACGACGCTACCCCCTAATGCTTCAAAGTTTTCCGTGAAAACCTCCATCAAACCACGACCATAAGCATCATCAATATAGAGTATTGAGACTTGTCTGTAACCCGCATCATAAGCCATTGAAGCTAAAACAATACCTTGCGTGGCATCGGAAACCGCAGTACGAAACAGGAAATCATTGCCTTTATCAGCCTCAAGATCAGTGATGACAGGAGATGTTGAGGACTGGGAAATTTGCGGCACTTGTTTGGGGATAGTGATTTGTTGTGCAATCGGAATAGTCACACCACTGGCCGCGGCACCAATAAGTGCAGAGACACCCCACGTCTCAATCAACTGACGTGCCCCTTTAACGCCAACCGTGGGATCGGTTTTGCTGTCTGCAACGATCAGAGTCACCGGATAAGCCGCTTCCTCCAGATGCTTGAGGGCCAGTCTTGCCGACTGTATATGTATGGTTCCAAATTCAGACAATGCGCCCCTCAAGGGAAAAATCCCACCTAATTTTACTTTTGAAATTGGATTGATCCGTTGCTTGATCTCTCGCGTCACTGGCGAGTGATTTCTAAATTCTTCTGCAACCAAATCCACCAACAATGTGTTAGTATTACGGCAATTGCCACGTTGACAAGCTTCTTCCAACATGGTATAGCCGTTACCCCCCTCGACCAAAAAATCATTAGTAACGACTTGATAGGTCTTGTCCATGTCAACCGCCGTACCCTCTATGGTGAGACTGGTGACGACTCCGCCTTCAAGCAAAGCCTCCGAACACGCTTTATAGTCACAATAATTGACTTGCATCCCGGCGAGATTTGGAAACGCGCTGGTTGCTTCCCCCCCCGCGTGAGTTAAACCATGATCTAAGGCGGCGACTAACTCACGACCCGTCACCTCCAAAACGACCAACGTATTACCAAAAGGTAGTGTCATCAACAATTCAGCCAGAGTCACCTCACCTTCACCGATGCTGGTACGCAGAGCACCAGTATTACCCAAGGCCGCAACCACACCCTCGCTTTTAACAGCATCTAACATCACATCAGCAACGAGATTACCAAGTGGGCTTTCTTGGTAACGTATCATTTCTTCGTTCCCATGAAAAAACATCCCGGCAACACCGACTACCTCAAAGTTGTTGGGCATCAAAGTGGCTTGCGTGACGGCTAGACCGTCTTGAATACACAAAATATCAAGGGGGGCTAGGACATCGCCATTTTCATCAAAGTCAACGTCACCAGACGCACCGGTGTAGTTAATTGATTTACCGGCTTGCAAGAGTTCTCTGGCCCGTTTTAAATCCTCAATACCGGGTTTGATTTCCTCGCCGGGCGGCCCGGCTACTTCACGCAAATGATTACGAATGGAAAATGGGGTGATGACTTCACCGTTTGTCTGAGCCGCAAAAGCGGCCAATGTGGCGACAATGACCGCGTCATAAGCGTTATCACTATAGAGCTGAGGTGAAGATTCACCATATTCGGCTTGGTAACTGGTATTAAATTTGGTAAGAGAAGGGGTGGAGGCAAAACTCGGTGTGGCAGCACATGAACCGTCTGGTATCGCTACACTAGCCATTTGATCAATGAGGGTTTTCGACTGTGTTGGAAGCAGCGAAAAGTGACTTGTTCGGCAACCGCAGTGGTCACATCATCAGAGGAGGGGCCCACGATCACTTGCACGTTATTTTCCTCAACCAATTGACGTGCGGCTGCTACGCCATCTACGGGATTTATTTTGCTATCGACGGATAGCATTTCAACCTCAAAGCCGGCTTCGGTCAGATGTTTGATGGCCAGTAGAGCACCATTGTGTGGCTTTTCTTTGTAAAACTCAGAACCTATGCCGGTGAAGGGGAAAAGGCCACCAATTTTAAGGGGACCTAACAGTACCGCGTCGGTGAGTACAAATTGCAAAGGCTCGGTATTTGGCATCATTTCCAAAATCGCCTTATAGTGCTCTATACCCTCACTCCCACCGCTGACTTCCACTGCGGGAATATGCAGGGTGTTATTCTCTATAGAGAATGTGGCTGAAACCGGGGTGGTTGCAGAGGCCTCTTTGATCTCCTCAAGGGCAAATACCATAGGACCTTGGTTTTCTCTTAACCAATCCATGTTCGCATCGAAGGCACCCCATGGTTGTACATCTACGATTGGCATGTGCAATTTGCCAGTTGTCCATGAAAAAGTGGGGTATTCCACTTCAGCAGGGACATGACTAGCCAATCCTAGTAGGCTCAGCCCAATTAAGATTGATCGCCTTTTTTTCATTTTCAAAATCTCCAAGAATTGAGAGTATGTACTGAATCATAAATTATCGGATATTTTGGAGTCCAAAGCTTTAGCTTTGGCCTCCAAAAGACATTAAAACTTATGCTATACTATTTATTATATATATAAAAATAATCTATGATTGTCTATTGATTTCTATGAATCCAGAAATCATTTAGGAGCACCATATATTAGCAAATAAAATTTTAATTAATTATATCACATTATCGCTTTAATACACAAATCGTCAATAAAATTTTGCCCTCCACGTCCAATGCCATTAAGTCTAGCCCAGTTGCATTTACTAATGATAATAGTTGTCAGACGGGCCCGTTTCCGGTGTATGGCTGCTACGTTTTAGGGGAAGTCTGGCATTTTATGACGTTGCAGGAACGCGCCTATTGCTACCTGTGACGGATATATTGCTACCCGTGACGATCTCTTTGATATTTTTCGTATGTTGAAAGTTCTTAAACCGCTTATCACCGACTTTGTCGAATCAAACTCTCAAGTGTTTATAAAAAATAATGTGATCTTGATTTGATGTCAACAGCCGGTTAGAAGTGAACAACAGGATTTCACGCAAATGTTTTTGCGTGAAATATTAAACAAAAAATTTCGTTGAAGAAAACAGATATGTTTGCAATTGTGCTGTCAAGGTTTTGACATGTGGTTCGTAAAACATGGTAAAGTGATTTCCTGGTGTCCATTCCACAGTCACTTTCTCTGATGTGTATTGGCTCCAATCCCAATTTTCGTTTTGGACATAGTCTTCTTCGAGTTGTTCTTGGGCACGGAACAACACTATCGGAGCATTAATGCCGCCTTGAGGTTGAAAGTAGGCGCAGTGCTATCCAAAATCGTTAATAAGGCGACGGTTTCTCCACGTTGTTCAAGTTGACGTGCCAGTTCAAAGGCGACTTTGCCACCAAAGCAGTGGCCCACTAGATAATAAGGGCCTTGGGGTTGTAGTCCTTGTAGTTCCTTGAGGTGGTGGGATGCCAGTGCTTCAATGGTATTGGGTGTTGTCGTTTTAGCATCTAGTCCGGGTGGCTGAAGGCCATAACAGGGTTGCTCTTTACCTAAGTGAGCCGCTAGGCTATGAAAGTAAAGGACGTTGCCTCCAGCACCGGGTAGGCAAAATAATGGCAAGCGATGGCCTTGTGGTTGAATCGGTATCAGGGTGGGCCAAGTGGTGTCGTGATGACGGATGATTGAAGCTAACTCGGCAATGGTTGCCCCTTGGAAGAGGGTTGCTATGGGAAGATGCCGGTCAAACGTTTGTTGGATTTGGCTCATAAGTTTAACCGCTAATAGGGAATGGCCACCAAGTTCAAAGAAATTATCCCTAATGCCGATTGGGCATATTTCTAACACATTTTCCCAGATTTGTGCCAATTGAAGTTCAAGCATGTCACGCGGGGCTTGGTAAAGTTTGGTTGAAAGAGCATCAGGCGTTGGCAGTGCTTTCCGATCAATTTTGCCATTCGGTGTTAAAGGAAGTTTATCTAATACCATGAAGCTGTTGGGCAACATATATTCGGGCAAACGGGTTTTGAGCCAAGTACGCAGAACGCTCGACACTTCGTCAATTTGCAACGTTAAGGTAACATAAGCGACTAAACTGGGATTATCGTCTTTATTATCAAGCACTACCACGGCTTCTTTAACAGCTTCGTGTTGACTCAAGGTGACTTCAATTTCGCCAAGCTCAATGCGGAAACCTCTCAGTTTGACTTGATGGTCAATACGCTCTATATATTCAATATTGCCGTCAGGTAGATAACGGGCTAAGTCGCCGGTTTTGTAAATGCGTTCTGTTTTGCCGAATAATTCGATTTCGATGAATTTTTCTTGAGTCGGGGCGGTTAAGGTAGCCTCTGGCTAATCCGTAACCTCCAATGCAGAGTTCACCAGGTATCCCTACTGGTGTTGGGTTGTGGTAAGCATCTAAAATATAGATTTTAGTATTAGGAATTGGCTTACCAATCGGAAAATGGACAGCAGATTCTGTTAATCTATAACTACTGGCTACAACAGTCGCTTCTGTTGGACCATAAGTATTAAATAGTTGAACGTTTTTTGCAAAGGTTTGTTGCCAATACTTGACATGTTGTATAGAGGCTGCTTCGCCACCAATGATGAGTAAACGTACTGATTTAGGCCAATCATTTTGGTTTTCTGGTGCATAAATTAATTGTTGCCAGTAAGCCGTAGGTAAATCTAAAATACTAACAGCCTGACGTTGGCAAGTTTGTAAAAAGCTCTGATCAGTGTCCAGCATACCTTTGTCACGCAGAATTAAACGCCCGCCTTGTGTCAAAATGGGGTAAATTTATTCTACCGCTGCATCAAAATTGATAGATGCAAATTGTAATACGCTATCTTCTTGAGAGATTGAGTAAGTTTTGACAGCATAATAATTAAAGTGACTCAATGCCGTGTGTTCAACCATCACCCCCTTAGGTCTCCCAGTTGATCCTGATGTATAAATCACATAAGCAAAATTATAGGGTCCATTTTGTCTAACTGGATTATCCCCAGAATAAGCCGCAATCTGTTCCCATTTGCTATCCAAATCAACCACTTTTGCCGTCAATATTGGCAACCGGTTCAGCAAATGAGTTTGGCTTAACAATACTTTTATTTTTGAGTCTTCTAACATAAACTGCAAGCGTTTTGGCGGATAATCTGGGTCAAGTGGCACATAAGCACCACCCGCCTTGAGAATGCCAAAAAGCCCAATTACCATTTCAATGGAACGCTCAACACAAATCCCCACTAATACTTCTGGTTTCACCCCCCAAGGTTTGCAGATAGTGGGCGAGTCGATTGGCTTTGGTATTTAATGCTCGGTAAGTCAGTTGTTGGTTTTCAAATACGACAGCGATGGTATCTGGTGTTTTGGCAACTTGTTCTTCAAATAGATCAATAATCGTCTTGTCACGCGGATAATCTGTTTCGGTCTCGTTCCAGTCAACTAAGATTTTCTTTAATTCCACATCGGGCATGATTTGCAATTCCCGAACCGACACTGAAGGGTGACGGAGGATTTCGCCTAATATAAACTCAAAACGTGCCTTGAGACGTTCAATTTCATCTTCATCAAACGCTGCAAGGTTATAGTCAAAATCGACCTTAATATCACCTTGTTTATGAAACTCATCAACAAAGATGACTAAAGCATTTTGTTCAAAATTGTGTGGTAAGAGGGTAAACTCGACGGTGCTGCCCTCAAAATTAGCATCATAGTTTTGATCCATATAAGACAGCGTTAAATCGAAAAGTTGTTGTCGGTTTTCCCGCTGAAGCCCTAATTGTCGGTTGAGTTCAGTGATTGGAAAACGCTGATAGCGAGAATTCTGTTGCAATTCTCCCCTAATGGCTTGAATCAACTCAATAAAGTTTAAATCCAAGCAAAAACAGAACTTTGCGGGACTGACACCCACAAACAGGCCCACCGTTTGCTTAAAGGCTGCGCTACTCCGATTCAGTGTTGGTAATCCAATGACCAAATCTTCTCGATCACACGTCATGATAAAATAACAATATAAGGCCCCTAAAATAACATTAAAAATGGATACATTATTTTATTTAGCAAATTCAATAATTTGGTTATATAAAGGCCGCTTAAGGCACAGAGTTGAGCGTTGACTTGGGATGGTTTTGCCCTTTTTTTTTTGTGGGTAGCATAGCGGCGCACCAAAAGCGGCTTTGGCACTTCGCTATATTTTTCTTGCCAGTAGCGTTGAGCTTTCACAAATCTTTCAGACTCAAGGTAGGCTTGATCGTTTTGAATAAAATCTGGGTAAGCGTAATTTTTCGGTTCGGCAATTTGTCCGGTAGCCAGAGCGTTATAGGCTGCGGCAACCCGTTGGACAATGAGGGAAATGGCCCATCCATCCGCTATGATATGATGGTATTTTTTTAACCAGTAATAACAATTATCCGATGCTTTGCATAATGCAAATTGAAATAAGAGTTCGTCATAAAGTTGGAAAGGCTTGACAAACTCACGTTGCATCCATTC
>JBDLJY010000126.1:0-16972 GCA_039714115.1 Pseudomonadota bacterium
TGGCATTGTGTTGCAAACCCCGTCCTGCAGCGAGTGAATTCTTGGTTTTTCGGGCGGAGTTTTCATTTTTTTGCTTGGCTAGGATAGGACATCTCCAAAACGATACACTCAACATCTGTGTGGAATGGTCCGTGCAACTCTCCCGGTGGTCTGCTCGTATATTCTCCAGACTCAAGCCACCGCTTAAAAGCCGCATCATATAATCTGCCTCTGACTATAAATATTTCTTCTGGATATTCATGACTTTTAGCACCAAAATTTGTTGTGTCCGCACCAGGCTTAAACCGAGTTAAACGAGTATAGTCACCAGACTGTTCGTCTATAGCCAAGGTCAGTTGTTCCACTAGACCATTGGTATTTTCAATACTTTCCCATTTATCATGGTTTTCTGGAAGCAATGGATTCCAATATGTGCTTGTACTTTTTGCCATTTTATCACCTGATTCTCGTGTTTTTGCTTAGCGTTTTCTAAGCTGCTCTAAAACGTTACTTCGCCGTTTGCAAACCTGCCTCGCTGCCGGACGGGATCCCCGTCCGAAACGTTGCGCTTTTCCAGACAAAAGGAAATTATGTAGCGAACTACAGTTGCGGGACAAATTCTCCATTAGCCCACGAAGGCGCGGCAATCACCTCACCTAGATTCGCCTCCATCAACCTCTCTCTCGCCTCCAACAATCGACCCACCAAAGCAGGCTCGGCAGCTGCATAAGCGGCTTCATCTTCTACCCGTTTCACCACTATCCCCAAAAGTTCAGTAATAGCATTGCCAACCGAATTTTGAGAAATCGTCACGATCAAACGCCCTTCATCGTCACGATAAAACAACTGTTTATAAGCAGGGCGCCAGCGAATTTCATTCGCAAACAATGGATCTTGGATCACCTGTTCTCTGAGATCGCGAGCGACACGTTGAAATCGTCCACTGTCTAACAACACTTCACCTATTTGATGAGGAAAATTAGCCCCCGCTGGCACTTGTGGATCGCCGGTAGATACTAAAGAGAAAAAGGTGCGATAAAAATCGAGAAAACCTAATAGCACCTGCTCATATTCATACCAAAAATATTGATCTTTGAGTTTATCAACACCCCCTTTGACTTCCCAACTCGGCAAGCCTTGTGGATAACCCGTTAACCTAATAGCAGACTCACTCGTTGAAATCGGAGACAAAATTTGCAAGTCTAAGATTTCCAAAAATTCGTGATAAACTCCGCTTAAATGCCGCAAAAATAAACTATGATGTCCACTGTCAGTCAAATTAGGATCCGCAGAATTGGCATATTTAGCACTTTCCAAATCCGCCATCGGAAACACCATAAAATGGTTGTGGATCATACGAATACTTGGCACCCCAGGCTTATTCAATGGCCAAGTCGCATCTAAGCTGGCTTCACCACAAAGAATTAAGTGTTGCGCGGGATCAGGGTATTTCTCCAGCATGTATTCAAACAGAATACGAGTCATGTTATTCCAAACTTTCTTTTGTTGACGTGACATCTGGTCACGTCTGACAGGCCGCCCCAATGGATCTAAAATACGTTTGGAAGTATCTAAAATGATTGAAGTATCGAATTCGATACTGTGGCCAATCAACTTGCGATACATCAACAGATTTTCTGGTGTACGAAATAAACCGTTTTCTTCAGCTAAATTTTTTAAATTAGCCGGACTGTTAAAAAATTCCACTGGTGCCATACCCGGTGGAATCGTCAGGGACATTTTAGGGCGAGGGGTGAGAATTTCCCTTGCGGCTGGCTTCATATTACTATTCCTTTCAATTAAATTTTCTTTCAAAAAAAATGGAATTGTATTATTAATTGTGGCAGGAATGCAAGGTGTGTTATCCCAAGATAAATCTTGGACTCCAAAATACCGTATGTTGTGACTGGCTTAATTATAGTTTTTTTTTATTTCATTTAAATGAAATCATGATGATGAGGTCAAAACCTTAGACGATGGAACCCAAAGTACAATTTAGACTATCCCCTGAAGTGGTTGATAGTAAACATATATTAGTTGTTTGGGTGCCAGGAAGCGATGCACGTCCTCATCACGCTCCGACGGGGAAGGATAAACAACGGGCCTACTATATACGCGAAGGTTCTGAAACCCTTGAGGCTAAAGGTCAACAGCTCACAGATTTACTGAATATGTGTGCCAAAGTCCCTTTTGATGATCGTCGAGCCAGCCAGTTTACCCTCAATGACTTAAGATCAACTTTAGTACATGAGTTTTTATATGACGTAGGTAGTGGGCTTCTCGAAGAAAAAGATGATTATAAAATCTATCGTCAGTTATGGCTAACAGCAAAAGCCAATGGTCACGAAGTCCCTAAAAATATCGCTTTGTTATTTTTTTATGGATGATCCCGAAATGGCATTTCGGGGAGCACGCATTGAAGTCGTGCATTTTCCTGATGATGCCAGTGGTAATCTGTTGCAGGAATGGATATTTCGAGGCCCACTGCCCAAACAAATTAAAGACTGCGTAAACCACTAAGTCCATATTTATCCGGGGCCGGTGCCAGGCTTGAAAAAAACACATTTTGAACAGCAACAAGTGCCAACCGTACCAGCCAGAAATCGTCGTATTGGTGAAATGGTACAGGGATACGCAAGGTATTTCGAGCCATGGCAGAAAATGGTTCGCCACCACCACGTTATGAATTTAATGAGGAACGTACTTATTTTACAGTTATTCTACCAGCACATCCTTGTTCCCTATAGACAAAAAATCGGATTAGACACTTGTGTATAAGGATAATGTAGTTAAAGAAATCCGATTTTTTGGAAAAATCGGATTTCTAGCCTGTGATGACTTCTCTATGATACTCCGCTGGGCAACAAAAACACCTTACCCGCCCGGAGCGGAAATGCCATTAAATTAAGGCGAGTAGTGGTATAAGTTATGCAACGGTTTTCATCCATTGACTTATCCCTGTAGTTATTTCGACATTATTTGACTAAGCACTTTTTACAAGGACCACAACGCCGTTTTTCGCTCTGGCCGAAAAAATCAGGGGGGCACACCATCCTTTTTTGGCGTGTAGTAAGCGATTGCCACCATGGCGCCTGTTTTGGGTCATCAAGAACCCTGCCGCGCAACTCGTATGACGGCATAATTACAGAACTATCAGGTAATTTTTTTAAACTTGGGTCATCCATGTTTACAACCATATAACAAATGCGTAGTCCAAACTTATTAGCAATAGCGATAGCGCGATTAATATTAATTTCATCCGCAGACAAATTGACGGTAAGATTAGGCACCCACATAAGCGGAAGGCCATAATCAAATGATCGCGTATAAATCCAAAATGGTACCAGGCGTGCCAATACGCACACAGATTCAATAAATTTCGCGTGTGCTTGCGAAATTATATCGCCGGACACATGCCAACGAAATCCATCGGGGCACCTTCTAACAATCCAATAAGCAAAAGCTTCAGCAACAATTTTCATATAATCAGGATTTTCAAGAATCTCTCGAAGCGCTTTGCTGTTTGCTTCATACGCTTCATAAATTTCAGGTTCTGCTTTTTTTAAGCCATGGACATAACACTCTCTTTTACATGTACTAGTCGCAAACGGACAATCTGCGATCTGCCGCAACGAAAACGAGTTGGGAACAGGGTTTTCAAACGTTCCGTTGCCTGCTGTTATTTTACCGTTGCCGTCAAAGAAAAAAGTAAAACTCTTTGTTTTTGACACTGCAATATTCATGCTTTCTAAAACAAACTTGGTTGCCATTTTTAGCTCCCTTTTTTTTAATGCACAACAAAAATTGGCTGCCAAACTAATTGTTGTACTTACACATAGAATAGATCGTTGTGGGTGTGTTATAGCCACCTTTTTAGGTCGAGCGTGTTTAAAGGCGTGGAGAGACGGTGCGTAGGACGCACCCTACATAAAAATTAACCTGCAAGTTTGGACTCCGACAAATAATGGCAGGGCACGCAGTCAACCAAGTAAACATCATTATCGGAGAGATAAAACGTATAACCATCTTCGTACATTTTTTTAGTATCAATGCTGAGGATGACTAATTGTCCATGTCTTTTTCCCACCTTTGAAGCGGTTAGAATATCTTTTGATAAATGAACGTGGTGCCGTTTGCCTTTGAGTAATCCTTTTTCTTGAATAGAAGATAAAAACTGCTGAGCGGTGCCATGATATAAAATATCGGGTGGCATAATTTCTTGAAATGCTAATGCGACATTGACAGAATGACCTTGATTAGCTTTAATAAGGGTCAAATCGTCATTAAACGAAAATCGTTTTTTATCGTTGTTGTCAACAACGTATCTTAATTCATCAAAACTAAAGCGGAGTGATAAATTTAGTAAAATTTTAGCCACACTCGCCCAGCCATTTTTCTCTAAGCTTAAACCAATAGATCGTGGGTTATGTCGCAGCACATAGCTTAAAAATTTGCTGATTTTGATTTCTCGTTTTTTGTTCATAGTGCCTTAGTTAGGTGCAACTTTTTTATCACCTGTGTGCTTTGTTAGTAAATGGTAACATTTGTTAGCTAAAATGTATCTGGTTCGTCATGTTATTCCAAACTTTCTTTTGTTGACGTGACATCTGGTCACGTCTGACAGGCCGCCCCAATGGATCTAAAATACGTTTGGAAGTATCTAAAATGATTGAAGTATCGAATTCGATACTGTGGCCAATCAACTTGCGATACATCAACAGATTTTCTGGTGTACGAAATAAACCGTTTTCTTCAGCTAAATTTTTTAAATTAGCCGGACTGTTAAAAAATTCCACTGGTGCCATACCCGGTGGAATCGTCAGGGACATTTTAGGGCGAGGGGTGAGAATTTCCCTTGCGGCTGGCTTCATATTACTATTCCTTTCAATTAAATTTTCTTTCAAAAAAAATGGAATTGTATTATTAATTATGGCAGGCGTGCAAGGCGTATACTGTACAATCCTATTAATAATTTTTATTGTTTGCTAAATAAAATTATTATGCTCTGCGTGCAAGGTGCTCCAAACGACAATGTCACATTTTATCAGGAGTGCAAGGCGTATACTGTACCAGTGTAAAAAAAAAACAATTATTAATCAATATGTTAAACATCCTTGTTTTTTGTGTAATTTTTATGCTATTGTGCAACCCTTAAAAAAAACAGGTATTAGGGACATCGCAGAAAATAATACACGCTAAGACTTACGCATTGATAAATTAATTCATTTGTAAATTCAAGCTATTAGTAGCATTTGTTTGACTTTTATCTCACTTTAAGTGTTATTTGTAACTATTTTATTTCTAAAATAAATTGGTTTTTCAAAGTGTCAGTTCGCGTTGCCATGTTCCTAGCATTTTCAGTACCCACAGAGAAAAGCCTTTGTATATACGGCTTAGTTGTAGTTTGTTTTTATTTCATTTAATTGAAATAGGGGTTGTATAACATGAAATTTGAACCGACCAAGTGTTGTGGTAAAAAAACCACAGTGCCAATGTTAAAGCCTCTGGTAGGGGCACTAGTTCTTGCGACGGGCTTATGGGCTGCGCCCGCTTCTGCGGTTAAGACGGAGATTAACGGTGTCTATAATGTTTGGGGGATTTCTCAAAATAGTTTCTTTTTTGGGAAAAAGAAAGAGTCGTTTGGCAGCGACAATGACAATTACGTTGTTCAAATGTTGAGATTGAAAGTATCTCTTGCCGATGACAATGATGACATCAAGGCGATTACCCGTTTTGATTTGGCGCAAGGCTGGTGGGGTGTGGATAATGCCGGTAATAAGAGTATCGATGGGGGTCAATTTTACGATAAAGGTACCTTCTTCGATGTGCATGTTGACCATGCTTACTTAGATTTCCGTGTGCCCAATACCGAGAGTCGTGTCATGGTAGGCCGTTTCCACCACGCATTGGGTAATAAGTTGGTGTTAGACGATGATCTGGATGGCATTAAGTTCATCGCCCCCATGGGGAACTCTAAACTGAGTCTTGCGTTCGCAAAGCCTTTTGAGGGGGATGTTGATTTAACCGGTCAGGGTACAACACCCGTTGGTGATCAATCCTTAAACGCCCTCAATGATGAAGGCAGTACCAATGATGCCAATATGTTCTCCATTGCCTTTGATCATAAGATGGGTGGGAATAATCTCAGTGCTTGGTATGTCTATTATGGAGATGAAGGCTATGATGATGGTTCAGCCTATATTACCCAAGGCTTGGGTTATGCTCGGCCACGTTTTACTCCGCAAGTGACCGAATTGAATATTCTTGGTGGGGCTGCCACTTTTAAGATGGGCAGTATTACATTGAACGGAGAGTTCAACTACCTGAGCGGGGAAGATGATATCGCTAATGCCACTTTTAATGGCAACAAAAATGATAAGAACAACGGTGACTTAGAAGGTTATACTGCCTACCTCGATGCCAAGATGGGCTTCGGTGATGGTGGTAAGAGCAATGTGGGAATGAAATTCGGCATTGGCTCTGGTGACGATGATCCGACTAGCGGTGAGGGTAATATTACCAAGCTGAAAACACAGGGTTTCTTCTATTTCACCGAAATTTGGGAAGATTCCATTATGCCGGATGTCGCGGGTATCACTCCTCAAGGTCTCGGTGCACCGAATACCAAAGGCTATCGTGAGTTTGAAAATACCACGGCATTACAACTCTATGCTAACTTTGCCATTAATAAATCCATGTCCATCTTCGGTTCTTATAGCTACATGATGGCGACAGAAGATGTGCATGGATGGGATGCAAATGGGCCTACGTCACATCTGAGTGATGATATTGGTCAGGAATTTGATGCGATCTTCAAATGGAAGCTTTATAAGAAGCTCATTTTCTCTTCGAGATTCGGTTACTTCATGCCGGGTGATGCAACATTATTGTTGGTGAACGGCAATACCATCAATGATGATGATGCTTGGGAATGGAAAAATACTTTGACCTTTAAGTTCTAGGCTATAGTCCTTTTGCGGGGTCCAAACTAAAGTTTGGACTCCTAACGCTAATTCGTTCTATTGTAACCCACCACGTCTTTTTGTTGCCCACCGTATCTGCCCGCAAAAACACGCTGCCCACCTACATAAAATCGGTTTATCATACTGGCATTGACACTCTAATCCCCTTATTCCGTAAATCCCTGTACTGGGTTGCGCCTGTACTAATCATGCTACAATTCAATTCTTTCTGCCGGAGCAGGTTTGCAACCTGCTCCGTAACATTAGGAGATTTCTCCAGTTCTCTCACTCCGTTCGAGACGACGTTAAATCCTGCGTAGTCCCGTAGGGAACTTGATCTGAAACGTTGCGGACGGGGTTGCAAACCCCGTCCGGCACAGATCCGTTGTACTCATTATTTTTGTAAATCAATAACTTATTATTATTGAGTGCGTCGTCAATCGGGCTTTAATAAACTACCCAATCACCTCAAATATCCATGTAGTTACTATATAATAAATTTATAACGGTATTAGCCGTGATTAAAGAAATCCGATTTTTTGGAAAAATCGGATTTCTAGCCTGCGACGACTTCTCTGCTGGGAAAAAGCATTTTACCAGTCCAAACTAAAGTTTGGACTCCTAACGCCAATTCAAAGAGGATTACGAGTCTCATGTCCACCAGACTACAATTTCTGCGTGGTGATTTCCGTGGCAAACAACCGTTGCGTCCACCTTGGTCAAGTAGTGAAAGCGAATTTATTGACTGTTGTGAACGTTGCGGAGAATGTATCAAAGCTTGCCCTGAAAATATCTTGGAAAAAGGGCGCGGAGGATACCCCCAAGTCAACTTTCAGCACGGAGAATGCACATTTTGTGAACGCTGTGCAGATCAATGTCCCAATAATACCCTACAAAAGGCACGTACACCGCCTTGGACCCTTAAAGCCCACATAAAAAACAATTGTTTAACTCAACAAAGCGTTATCTGTTTTAGTTGTCGTGACAGTTGTGAAGTCGAAGCGATTCATTTTAAAATTGCAAAAGTACCTATGCCTGAACTACACTTTGATCAATGCAATGGCTGTGGTGCCTGTTATCAAGCTTGTCCAGTCACGGCAATTACCATTCATCCAGTTTAGAGGAGTCCAAGATTTATCTTGGACGTATTGGCGAAAATTTATGAATATTTCTGGTGTGCTAGTGCATACGATTCCTGAACAGGCAGATGAAGTCAAAACACGCCTGATGGAAATCCCCGGTGTGGAAGTCCACGCCGTCACAGAAAACGGGCGTTTGATTGTCACGATTGAGGATGACGATGAAAAAGTGGTAGCGGATAAAGCACTTGATCTTCATCAATGTCAAGGCGTGATCTCCGCTGCTATGATTTATCAATATGGTAATAACGATGAAGATTTTGAGGAGGAAATTTCAATATGAAAATAACCAGACGAGAGTTTATCAAAGCAAATGCTATCGCAGCAACCGCAGCCGCTGCGGGCGTGACTCTCCCCCAAACAGCGATTGCCGCTGGTGCAAGAGATAAAATCCGTTGGGATAAAGCCGTTTGTCGATTCTGTGGAACCGGTTGCAGCGTACTCGTCGGCACCCAAAATGGTCGAGTCGTGGCAACGCAGGGAGACCCCGATGCACCCGTTAATCGTGGACTTAATTGTATAAAAGGCTACTTTTTGTCCAAGATAATGTACGGAAAAGACCGTTTGACCAAACCCCTATTGCGTATGACAGACGGAGAATATGACAAAGAGGGAGAATTTACCCCGGTTTCTTGGGATCAAGCCTTTGATATTATGGCGGAAAAATTCAAAGAGGCTCTCAAAGAAAAGGGCCCAAGTGCCGTCGGCATGTTCGGCTCAGGACAATGGACAATCTGGGAAGGCTACGCTGGTGTCAAACTCATGAAAGCCGGCTTTCGCTCCAACAACCTCGATCCCAATGCACGTCACTGTATGGCCTCTGCTGTTGCTGGATTTATGCGTACTTTTGGCGCCGATGAACCCATGGGCTGTTATGATGACCTTGAACATGCCGATGCCTTTGTCTTATGGGGTGCCAACATGTCAGAAATGCACCCCATTTTATGGTCACGTCTCACCGACCGCCGCTTGACGGCACCACATGTTAAAGTTGCCGTATTATCGACTTTTAAAAACCGCAATTTTGATTTGGCAGATATTCCCATCGTTTTCAAGCCACAGACGGATTTGGCTATTCTCAATTATATTGCCAACTACATCATCGAAAGCGGCAACGTCAACGAAGAATTTGTTAAAAAACATGTAAACTTCCGTATTGGCAATACCGATATTGGTTATGGCTTACGTCCAGAAGATCCGAGAGAACAGGCGGCTGAAAACGCCAAAAAGGCGGGCGGCTCTAAATCAGCTACTTTTGAAGAGTACAAAGCTTTTGTCGCTAAATACACCCTCGACTATGTTCATGAACTGTCTGGCGTGCCCAAAGACAGATTAGAAGCCCTCGCCAAACTTTACGCCGATCCCAAGATTAAAGTCACCTCCTACTGGACGATGGGATTCAACCAACATACTCGCGGCACATGGGTTAATCAAATGTGCTACAACATCCATTTGCTCACCGGTAAAATCTCTGAACCCGGCAATAGCCCATTTTCTCTGACCGGACAACCTTCAGCCTGTGGCACCGCCCGCGAAGTCGGCACCTTTGCCCACCGTTTACCTGCTGACTTAGTGGTCAAGAAAAAAGAACACCGTGATTTTTCAGAAAAAATCTGGAAATTGCCCGAAGGGACTATCGAACCAAAGCCGGGCTATCATGCGGTGTTGCAAAATCGTATGCTCAAAGATGGCAAACTCAATGCCTACTGGGTGCAATGCACCAATAATGTACAAGCCGCTGCCAACTTGAATGAAGAAACTTGGCCCGGCTACCGTAATCCTGATAATTTCATAGTTGTTTCAGACCCTTATCCCACCGTCACCGCTTTATCAGCCGACTTAATTTTACCCACCGCCATGTGGACGGAAAAAGAGGGGGCTTATGGTAATGCCGAGCGGCGTTCCCAATTCTGGCGGCAACAAGTTAAGGCGCCGGGTGAGTCCAAATCTGATCTTTGGCAAACCGTCGAATTTTCTAAACGCTTCAAAGTAGAAGAAGTTTGGCCAGAAGAACTGATTGCCAAAAAGCCTGAATATCGGGGTAAAACTCTGTACGATATCCTGTTTGCGAATGGGCAGGTTGACAAATATCCTAAACAAGAAGTGAAGGATTCGGCGGGCAACGTTTACCATAACGATGAAATGGAAGATTTTGGCTTTTATTTGCAAAAGGGACTTTATGAGGAATATCGCCTATTTGGCTTGCATGGTCCGAAAAAAGGCCATGAATTAGCCACTTTTGACCAATATCATCAATCGCGTGGACTACGTTGGCCAGTGATCGATGGCAAAGAAACGCTGTGGCGTTACCGCGAAGGTTACGATCCCCATGTAGAAAAAGGGGCAGGGATACAATTTTACGGCAACCCGGATGGCAAAGCGAAAATCTTTGCCTTGCCTTATGAACCACCTGCGGAAGAGCCCGACGATGAATATAATTTGTGGCTCGTCACAGGGCGAGTCTTGGAACACTGGCACTCCGGCTCCATGACGCGGCGTGTGCCTGAACTCTACCGTGCTTTTCCCGATGCGGTTGTCTTTATGCATTACAAAGATGCCAAAGTACGAAAATTGCGGCGTGGCATGGTAGCCAAGCTCAAAACGCGACGCGGAGAAATTGTCGCCATGGTTGAAACACGGGGACGTAATCGACCACCCAGAGGAGTTGTCTTTATTCCTTGGTTTGATGCCAGTCGATTGGTCAACAAATTAACTTTAGATGCGACTTGTCCCATCTCAAAAGAAACCGACTACAAAAAATGTGCGGTGAAAATTGAGAGGGCTTCTTAACGTATTGATATGGCTAACAACAAAACGGGTAGTATCCTAAACCGTCGGCGCTTCCTGATTGAGACAGCCATAACAGCTTGCAGTGTCAGCCTCTTTGGTGCAGGGCTGGCACTGTACGCCCGTCAAGCAAGTTCATTGCCCCCTTACGCGATTAGACCGCCGGGTGCCTTGCCCGAAGAAGATTTTTTAGGGGCATGTATTCGTTGTGGATTATGTGTACGGGATTGTCCTTATGACACTTTGCGGTTGGCTAAGCTTGGGGAGCAAACCCCTTTAGGGACACCTTATTTTTTAGCGCGTGACATACCTTGCGAAATGTGCGAACACATTCCATGTGTCAAGGCATGTCCTACTGGAGCTTTAGAGCCGGAACTGACAAATATTAATGATGCCCGCATGGGGCTTGCAGTGTTGTCGGATCAAGAGACTTGTCTCAATTTCCTTGGGCTACGTTGCGATGTATGCTATCGAGTTTGTCCGCTGATTGACGAAGCGATTACCTTGGATATGCAACATAACCGACGCAGCGGCAAACATGCCCTGTTTCTCCCGGTGGTACATTCTGAATATTGCACAGGTTGCGGTAAGTGCGAACGTACCTGTGTTTTAGAGGTTGCCGCCATAAAAGTATTTCCTAAACCATTGGTTAAGGCTGAACTAGGTGAGCATTACCGCCTTGGTTGGAAAGAAAAAGAGAAAGCCGGAGGGAGCTTGATAAAAGACGTGCTTGATCTCCCGGATAGAATGCCGGACAACGGGCTTAATCTTCCCAAGATACCGGAGGGGCTATGAGAGCTTACAAGTGGCTATTATTACGGCGACTGACTCAACTTGTCATTCTGAGCCTGTTTCTAGTTGGTCCTTGGTTCGGTGTGTGGATAGTCAAAGGCAATCTGGCTTCAAGCCTCACTTTAGACGTGTTACCGCTCACCGATCCCTACGTGTTGCTGCAATCGCTATTTGCCGGGCAAACCTTGGAAACGGCGGCACTGACTGGAGCCCTGATTGTATTGATTTTTTACCTGATCGTCGGAGGGCGCGTATATTGCTCGTGGGTTTGTCCGATAAATATTGTCACTGATGTCGCTGCCAATTTGCGTGCTCGTTTAGATATCAAAGGAGGCACCTCATTTTCCCACGCAACGCGCTATTGGCTCTTAGGTATAAGCCTCATTGTTGCATGGCTAACCGGCACCATTGCTTGGGAACTTATTAACCCTGTATCTATGATCTATCGTGGACTCATATTTGGCATGGGCTTAGCGTGGGGAATCGTCATAGCGATATTTCTTTTTGACCTTTTTATAAGCAAACGGGGCTGGTGTAGTCACCTATGTCCCGTCGGAGCATTCTATAGCCTACTGGGAAAATACAGTCTATTGCGGATCAGTGCCAGCAAACGCGAACACTGTGACGACTGCCTGGATTGTTTCAGAGTCTGTCCAGAACCGCAGGTTATCAAGCCAGCACTGAAAGGGGCTGAACAGCAGATAAGTCCGGTTATTTTATCACCTAATTGTACCAATTGTGGTCAATGTATAGACATTTGCGATAAAAATGTGTTCAATTTCAGTACCCGGTTTAATACGACCGTTCAACAGGAGAAGATTTCATGAAAAAATCATTTATATTAGCCGTGGGAACACTGGCACTCTTAGCCACCCAAGTCTCCCAGTCGCAAGGCTGGGGCATGGAAGAACCGCTACAATCGTTACGTGATGATAGGCTACCTAACGAGCCTTCCGAAACACCCACTTGGAAAAGGTTGCCGCCGGATCATAATCCGATCCAGCGCAATTACGTGCAGCAACCGCCCATGATTCCTCATAAGATTGAGGGCTATAAAATCACGCTGAAATACAACAAGTGTCTTACCTGTCATAGTTGGGCCAATTATCGGGAAGCCAACGCGACTAAGGTTAGCCAGACTCATTTCAAGGATCGGGATGGCAACGACTTGGCCAATATTGCACCTCTACGTTATTTCTGTACTCAGTGTCACGCTTCCCAAGTCGATGCCAAACCGTTGGTAGAAAACACCTTTGAACCCGTACACTCCCTTCAAGCACGATAAGGCGGAAAGAGGATAATTTTCTATGAGCAACAATCAAGAGCCTCAGGGCCAGAGAAATATCTCAGCAGAGGACTGGAAAAGCCATACACGTTCGCTTACGAGCGGCATGTTAGTCCTCGGTTTCATGGCGGGTATTCTTTTCTGGGGTGGTTTTAATACCGCCTTGGAACTCACCAATACCGAGGCGTTTTGTATTTCCTGTCACGAAATGGAAGAAAATGTCTATCAAGAGTATCGAGATACTATTCACTACAACAATCGGACAGGAGTACGTGCCACTTGTCCCGACTGCCATGTGCCCAAAGACTGGATATTCAAGGTAGTACGCAAAATCCAAGCAACCAATGAATTATTCCACAAGGTACTGGGCACTATTGATACGCCAGAAAAGTTTGAGGCAAAGCGCCTAGAACTGGCGAGACATGTTTGGGCAAGCATGAAAGCGAATGATTCTAGGGAATGTCGCAACTGCCATGATTACGAATCGATGGACTATCCCAAGCAAGGGCAACGCGCCGTTAAACGGCATATCAAAGGTTTTGACGAAGGTCAAACTTGTATTGACTGCCACAAGGGGATTGCCCATTCTTTGCCGGCGTTGTATGAAATTGATCCGAGTGCCGCGATAGGTGGTGAATAGTTTTTGCCCCCCCCAAATCAGACCTGCCAGGTATCCAAAACCTGGCAGGTCGTTTTCTACTCAAGGAAATCGAAAAATTGTAGGGTGGGCAACGTGTTTTTGTTGCCCACCTTTCGGGGCTGGTGGGCAAGAAAAACACCTTGCCCACCCTACAAAAAAACCTTAACTTAATGGCATTGGGTTTGCAACCCCGTCCGTGACGTTTCATGTATTCTATGCCGGTTGTCAGTGCATGGCTTTAAGTCACTTGATAACTTTCATTCCGATTTAGAGCCGGCTCTTACTATATTCATTGGGCAAAACGGAGCCGGAAAATCCACTATTTTGCAAATTTTCAGTTTTATTCAGGCGTTTATGTCAGGAGAGCCTTTGCGTTTTTTTGAAGAGAGAGCATGGCTAGTTGAAACCATTAAGCCTGTTTTTAAAAAATCTCACTTGATTGAAGTTGTTCTCTCCTTTGGCAGAGAAGATGAGACTCAAATTATTTGGGCTTTTCAATGGGACTTTAAAGAAAATCTCAATAAAGATGAAGCCTGAAACAAGCTGATTGCATAAAGTATGAAAAGGCGATTTAGAGCTATCTCCATTGCTTTGGAGGGACTACCATTCGTTGTGTTCTTTTCAAAATTCGTTAGACTCAACTTTAAAAAGGAATATTAATATGCCCTCTTTGCAGATTCAGAGTATGCCACAAGATTTATATGGCTATATTCAAGAATTGGCTTTCAGTCAAAATGACTCACTTGAGACGCAAGTGATTAAATTATTGTATCAAGCCAAACAGGAAAAATGCCAACAAACGGCGCGTTTTGATAAATTAATTCAACAACTCAATGATTACTTAAATCTAAAAGAAAATTGGGATGGTTATAGCGGAGTCGCGCCAACGGAAAAACAGATTAATGATGCTATCAAATTTGTTAAAAGCTTGCCACAAGAGATACCGCTTCCTGAGCCAATGGTTGCTGGCTCTGGCACTGTTGGGCTTTATTGGGAGAGTCAAGGGATTTATGCCGAAATTGGTTTTGAAGGAGATGGCACTTTTTGGTGTTATGGTGAAGATAATGAAGGTAATGAAGCCGGTGAAGATAGGCTTGACTTAGGCTCACAATTACCAGCCGATTTATTAAAAATGCTTAAAACACTCGCTTAAGGTAGCAAAATGGATTGCCAACTAGCCACAAATCAACACAATAGATGTAAAGTGCTTTGTCTTCAATTCCCCCATTGTGCTTGTGAACAGCATTCGGTTAGCTCATATTCGCCGGGGATAGTACAAGATGATGAATATCTTGTCAGATTAATTTTTTCACCCACCCATTTTAATGAACAAACCGGTAAATTGAAACCATTTGCGTTTTTGGATTGCAAAGACAAAGGATTATCTGTTAATCGTTTGCAATATACTTCGGTAGATGAACTCAAACAAACAGCGGCTTTTATTTCATGCGGGCGGCAAATAGTTGGTGTAGTTGTCGCTCAATGTGCCGATATTCGCGCCATTGTAGACGAAGAAAATCAAAGAGCCTTTTGTGTTTATGATACTGCCACTAAAAACAATCAATCTCATGCCGATATTTGCCAAGCCGTTGCAGATACCTGCACAAAAACAGGAAAAGGAAGAAAACGCGGGAGTCAATTAAGAAGAAAATTGATGAAAATCTTTTCAGAGCATCCGCTAACTTTAGAAGAGGCTTTTTCAAAATTCACCTAAAAATCGTACAACGAATTTTTAAATGATCAGATTAAAAAGTGACTTAATGGTATTATCCGCCAGTGAAACGGGCTTGGGTGAAGTGGTTGGCGGAGAAGGTGTGATGGGTTTGCCTTGTACGTCGCTGGTAATAAAAATACGTTGCTGACTTTATAGTCAATTTATGATAAGGTGACGGCAGAGTTTATGGCGAGTTTTTTTAGGAAATTGAAGGCGGGAGTAGGACAAGTCAAAGCATTGACAGCAACTAAGCGCGAGTTCATTAAAGGGGGGGGAGACTATAGTAAACTGAGGTATTGGGCGGCGTTTGTGTTGTATGGAGTTTAATCAACCCATTTGGAGAATAAAAATGCTAAATAACAGAATACATTTGCGCCGATTGTCAGTGCATGGCTTTAAGTCACTTGATAACTTTCATTCCGATTTAGAGCCGGCGCTTACTATATTCATTGGGCAAAACTGAGCAGGAAAATCCACTCTTTTGCAAATTTTCAGTTTTATTCAGGCGTTTATGTCATGAGAGCCTTTGCGTTTTTTTGAAGAGAGAGCATGGCTAGTTGAAACCATTAAGCCTGTTTTTAAAAACAATGAGATACAAGTAAACCCAATTTTTTTTCCGCAGAGGTGTAGGCGATTTATCGCCTACCAAGGTGGATCGTAAAACAAAATGGAAAACACTCTAAAACGCCTACTCACCGTAGAAACAGAAGCAGAACAATTAGTTGCTAAAACGCAGACTGAGCGCGAACAAATCATCCAGCAAGCTTTACAAGAGGCGCATCAAGCTGAACAACAATTTAAAGCTAAAATTCCCGAATTAAAGGCTCATTTTTTAGAAAAAACCGAAGCTCGCGCTACTCAAACCATCGCCGAATTAAATAAACGCTATGAAGAACGAAAAGAACGCTTGCGTCAGCTCGCTGAGGAAAATCAACATAAAGCCTTAGAGGCGGCAGTACAATTACTCATGCAAGTCGGTAAAGCCTGATGATCGATTATGCTTATCTCAATGCCCGTGTTTCAATATTGGCGGGACGTTTATTGTCTGAAGCTCGCACGCACTGAAGATATTGGCGAATTATTGCGGCACTTAGAAAATAGCCCTTATGGTAATATTGCCCGTCAAGCGCGGTGCGTGTTTGAAAAAGATCATCAACTTTATTCTTTAGATGCAGCGATTGATCGCCATTATTTGTTAGGAATTGTGCAACACGTTCGTGTCCTTGATAATTTGTCGGCGGCGGAGACGTATTATTTGTTAGTTCCCACCCCTTATCTGCTTAATCGCAGTCGCTTGCAGCGTTTAGTTGAATTAAATTCTTTGCCAGAAGTTCCCGCTCATTTACCTGAGCCGCTTTATAGTTCGTTAATTGATGCCGATAATGCTTTTGCCGTCGATAAGCGGCTCACGCGGAAAACGCGAGAGGTTGCTGAATCGACTCTGAAATTGCAAAGTTTCACTTTGGCTAAGGTTTTTGCTTATGTGTTATTGCGTGAGATGGAAATGCGGCGGGTTATGGCGATTTTAAAAGGTAAACGGCTGAATTTAAATAAAAAGATAATTTCATCGGCGGCGGAGTATTCGTCGGCATTGATGGCTTAGGGCAAACCTGCGTCTATGTCAATGCCAGTATGATAAACCCCTAAAATTCAGACCTGCCAGGTATCCAAAAC
>JBDLJY010000127.1:0-16906 GCA_039714115.1 Pseudomonadota bacterium
TAACTACAGGGATTGTTTTTAATAAAGGATAAGATTTGACTGTTGTTTCGGGAATGGAGCTACGCGGATTTCCCGAAACCTAAAGAAATCAGATTTTTTTGACTGTTGACTGTTGTTTCGGGAATGGAGCTACGCGGATTTCCCGAAACCTAAAGAAATCAGATTTTTTAAAAAAATCGGATTTCTAGTCTTAACAAAGAAATCAGATTTTTTAAAAAAATCGGATTTCTAGTCTTTTTGTAGGGTGGGCAAGGTGTTTTGTTTGCCCACCAGCCCCGAGACTCTCAATCAGATTTACCCGCATCATCTTTCTCCTGTTTATACTGTGTCACCAAATCAGTTTTCAGTTGAACACCACGCCGATAGGTCATTTTCTTCCTTGATGATCTTGACGTAGTTGGTGGCTCACTAGGAGGCGTTTCAGCACTCGTTGGCTGCTGTACGGGAGCACTACTCACAGCCTGCGTTGTTGCCTTTGGTTCGCTAGACTCAGCTATGGGTGGCGGAGGTGCTCCGCCATTGCCAGGCGGCATTTCCGCCGATATTTTATGTCCCAACTTGCCGAAGGCACCGAAAATGAGGATGAAGAAAGCACGAATGAGATAAAACACTATCTTCACAAGCCCAAGAATTTTCTGAATAACATTCACAATCATCAGGATAAGTCCGATGCTTGCCGTCCAGATACGCAACCATAGTGGCATGAGCGGTTCTGGTGTCGGCTCATCCGTTGTGATATCTGCACCGTTATATTCTTTTAGATTGGTGCTGGACGCACACAGCGCATCTGGCCCAACACTGATACAACCCAAGGGAATAACGATCAGCGTCAATAAGGTAGAAATGAGTACGCCAAACAGCAAGGAAACCGCCATCCCTTGGAAAATTGGATCAAATAGAATGACGAATGATCCCGCCACTAAGGCAAAGGCTGTAATCAAAATGGGACGAGTACGAGTTTTACAGGCCAAAATAACGGCATCTTGTATGGAAGTACCTTTTTCTATTTCCAGGATAGAATAATCCACTAACAAAATGGAGTTACGCACAATGATACCTGCCAACGCAATCCAGCCGATCATAGATGTGGCCGTAAATTCTGCCCCTAACCACCAATGACCCGGAATAATCCCTAACAGCGTCAATGGAATCGGTGCCATAATGATGGCTGGTACGATAAAGTTGCCAAATAACCATACCACTAATATGTAAATTAAGACCATAGCAACCGCAAATGCCATTCCCATGTCGCGGAAGGTTTCATAAGTGACAGTCCATTCGCCCGTCCATTCAAAACCGGATTGCCCTAAGACTTTTGGTGGCCCCAGATATCGGTCACAAAAAGAAATCACAAAGTAATCCACACAACCCGATTCCACCAGATTGATTCCATCAGGTGTTTCATAATCTTTTAATAGACTTTCAAGTTCGAGCATACCATAAATCGGGGCGCTCAAATTGTATTCACCTGTTTCTTCATCATAAAGACCAACGGGATCACCCACCACATATTCAATCGGGCGCAAGTCTTTTTGGTAATAAACGCGATCTTGCTCCGCTTCAACGAACTTGCCTAATTCAGCGAGAGGGATGATACTACCCGTTTGGGTCGGAATCGGCAAATCATACAAACCGCTCAATTGTGACCGATCCTTCAACGGAACTTGAATCACAATATAAGTCGGTTCAAGCACTCTACCTTGTTTGATGTCACCCAGTTTAAAGCCACCCAATGCCATCATTAAATTTTGATTGATGGTATCAACGGATATACCATGCCGTACCGCTTTTTCGGTATCCACTTCAAAATGCCAAATTTTATGCAGCTCGGGTATGTAATTATCGACATCGTCTAAAATTTCCGCCTGTTCAAATATCGCCGTCATTTTTTTGGCAACTTCTAGACGAGTCTCATCATCAGGACCATAAACTTCTGCAACAATAGATTGTAACACCGGTGGACCAGGAGGCATTTCTACCACAGTGATTTTGGCGGGAGTATTGGCCTCTTTAACCAGTTTCTTTAGTTCTTGACGGACGGCAACGGCAATATCATGGCTGCTACGATGTTCTTCAAGGTAGCATTTAAGCGTCTCTTTATCCCAGAAACTCATGCCACATTTTTTCTTCTCAAGTTGTACATGAATATCCGCATGCCATGGTCTATTACGCAAATAGTAATGACGCACCATTCCATTGAAATCAAAAGGTTGTGAAGTGCCCACATAAGATTGCAAGGCAATGACTTCAGGAAACTTTTCAGGATCGCGCAATTTTTCGACCAGTTGATAAGTCAAATTAGCCGTCACGGGTAAAGCGGTGCCTTCGGGCATATCAATAAAAACATTGAATTCCGGCTTTTTATCCAGCGGCAACATTTTGACTTCCACCGTTTTAAAGTAAAACATAGAACAAGCCGCAAAAAATGAAAAAATCAGCAGAAGTAAAAATCCCCACCCAAGGATACGACTGGTAAATAAAGGCGGTAGAATTTTGCGAAACACCCACTCGACTCTTTCATTCGTCTTATGTTCTTTGAGTTCGGCTTTTTGCAATGCGGCTAATGAAGGTTTAAAGCGCATAGCCAACCAGGGCGTGAAAGCAAAGGCGGCAAACAGAGAAAATATCATCGCCACCGAGCCTAAAGCTGGGATAGGCTCCATGTAAGGCCCCATCATGCCCGACACAAATCCCATGGGTAACAAGGCAGCGACCACCGTAAATGTCGCCAAAATCGTGGGGTTGCCGACTTCGCGCACGGCATCAACCGCTGTCAGCGTGTCAGTTTCACCTTGGAGCAACCAGCGGCGGTAAATATTTTCTATGACCACAATAGCATCATCGACTAGAATACCGATGGAAAAAATCAAGGCAAATAAACTCACGCGGTCAATGGTATAACCTAATAACCATGCCGAAAACACGGTGAATAAAATCACCACCGGAATCACCAAAGTCACGACAAGAGAGGGACGCCACCCTAATGAGAATAAGACCAATAGGGTCACCGCCCCCGTGGCTATAAATAATTTTTTAATTAAACCATTAACTTTATCATTAGCGGTTTGCCCGTAATTGCGGGTCACTTCTACATGCACATTGGCTGGAATGACGCGGTTTTTTCGGAGAGTATCGACGTGTGTCAAAATAGCCTTGGCCACATCGACCCCATTGCTGCCAATCTGTTTTGATATACCAATGGTAACAGCGGGGGCACCGTTGACTTCTGGCACTGTGACATCTTGATCTAGCCAAAAGGAGTCATGTTGTGCATAAGCATGGCCAGAATAATAATTGACCATTTGATAGGCTTCTTTCTCTGGCCCTTTTGTGACATTCGCTACATCCCGTACATAGACAGGCGCACCTTCAAAGGTGCCCACTACTAAACTTTTGACATCTTCGGCATTACTTAAAAATTTACCTGTGTACACGGTAAAATGCGTATTACCGGATTCCATAATGCCAGCCTTCGTCTCACTATTGGCAGTTTGTATAGTTTGGGCCACCTGTCCGATACTGATACCAAAGCCTGATAAATCTGCTGGTTTCACTTCAACAAGTACCTGTTCTGTGCGTCCGCCGACCACAAAACTTTGCCCTGTATTAGGAATACCCTTGAGGCTTTGCATTACTTCAAAAGACAATGTGCGTAAAGCACCATCATCCAAATTATCAGACCATAAAGTTAAAGTCACGACCGGTACATCGTCAATCCCTTTCGGTTTCACCAAAGGCTGCATGACACCGGGCGGGATTTTATCCATATTGGACTGTAATTTGTCGTAGACTTTAAAAATGGAATTTTCTAATTGCTCGCCTACTTCAAATTGTACCGTCACCATGCCTTGTCCCCGTTCCGATGCCGAGTACACATGTTTGATATCAGGAATTTCACTCAGAATACGTTGCAGCGGATCAATGGCTAAACTGGCGACTTGTTGTGCGGAGGCTCCGGGATATTGAATAAAAATATCCGCCATGGGCACAGAAATTTGCGGATCTTCTTGACGGGGCGTCAATATGATGCCCATAATGCCCATAAATAACATAGCGAAGAAGAATAATGGCGATAATGGCGAGTGAATAAAACTGTTCGCCATTTTCCCCGCTAGACCTAAAGCTGGTGGATCAGTATATTGATCAGTCATGTAGATTTTTAAGAGTGTTCGTTACAAGTGAAAAGTAAATAATGAGTGTGGGGGTATTGCTAACAGGGCGTTTTTCTTGAACTCTGGCTGACCACAACGTGATCGCCTTCCTTCAACCCGCTAAGAACACTCACGTAATCACCAATACTGGGATCGAGATCAGTGATGAGTGCAGGATTAATTGCACTGCCAAGCCGTACCAAGCGCAATTCATATTTATTATCATCCTTTAAAACGCAAACCCCCGGCAAACTACCACGCTGAATCACCGCAGCCTTGGGAATCAAGAGTAACTCTTGTTTACCGGCTTTGACATCTGGCACATCGACTTGGGCATATTGCCCTGGACCGACATATCGACCGTCTTCACTCTCTCTATCTATAGACAAGTCAAACTTTACTTTAACGGTGTGACGTTGCGGATCAGCGATGGGAAATATTTGTGCGACTGTCACAATCACGCGCTCGTCAAGTACATCCAATTTGGCAGCAACTCGTTTGTCAACTTTTAAACCGCGCACTAAACGGGCTGGCACATCCACTTCAATTTGCAGACGCCCAGTGTCAGCAAACTGCAACAAAGGTTGACCAGGTTGCACGGTATCACCCACTTCTACCATTTTTTTGATGATAACCCCTTTAAACGGTGCGATACCCCGAGCATCTCGTATTTTGGAGTCAATTTGATCAATTTGTGATTTTGCTTGCATTAAGCCACTCTGTGCCTGTTCAATCTTGGAACTATAACTATGCAGTTGAGCACGACGGTCAAGCCCTTCGTCGCTTTGTCCCATCAAGCCACTGAGCGGTTTGGTAAGAATTTGGTCGAACAGATGCGGAAGTCCCATACCGCCTGGTGCTTTGTCAGGTGAATCAGGCGACCGCAATTCACGCGAATATTGCATACCCGCATTACGCAGTGCGGCATCTGCCCTCCGCCACGCGGCGACAGCCGCACGCCGTTTCGCCAACAATTCCCTATCGTCTAGTGCGACTAACACAGTATCTTTGGCAAATTGCTCACCTTCTTCGCCAGCAATAGTCTTCACACGTCCAGGTAATTGAGCGGATAAAGTGATCTCTTTTTCAGGTATCACAGTACCGCTTAAAGTGACGGGGGGGCTGAGATCGTGAGCACGCACTTCATAATAAGTCTCTGCTGCCACTGTGCCCATGCTAGAGATAATCCCAACCACGGCTGCTATTTTAATCATTTTTTTTAACATGCTTTTAATTCTCCATCTAAAGGTTAAAAAAAGTTCGCCATTGTATTGACAAATATTGACAAATATTTATTTTTATTGACCTCGAAATGAGGCTTGACAACCGTTTTTTGATTTGGTACTCTTAGCGCACCGTTAAGGTGTACGGCTCGTTCCGCCGAAACTAACGTCTGTCAGATATGAGAACGTGAGTCCTGTGGGGATTGGGTTGGAGTGCGACCTCTGTAAAATCCCCTCTAGGGTAGGGGATTTGATTTACCGAGCGAGAACCAAGCTTTTTCCCATGGGCTATCTCAGGGCAGAAACCGAACCGTGGACATTTTGTCCACAAATCGGAGAACGGTTGTTATACGCCAAAGGTACACCCCCTTAATCAACTTATTTAGACTCCTGGACGTCCAAGATAAATCTTGGACTCCTACCAAAGAAACCCAGCTTTTTTGAAAAAGCTGGGTTTCTTGATATCTGATATTCAGATAGGTTTTTAGCGGATATTACCGCTATTCAACATTGACACGTCCCATAACCTCAAAACTTTTCATAAAAGGCCCCATCATACTTGGGTCTTTCATCATGGCACTATAGTTGCCGACCTCAAATCCTAGACCACCCCACATCGCGGGTTTTGCCATATCGAACTTGCCTACCTTACCGTCCTTGAGCCATTTTTCCCACTTCTCTGGTTTGGCGCGTAAATCCCATTTCAGGGTTTCACCATTGTACGCACCCGCACTGACCGCCCTGCCATTTTCGATACTCAAAACGCCTTTCGGTTGCTTGTCACCATAAAAGCCATAGGCAATGTTGGCAGTAAAAGGATTATCAAGCTTGGAAAGTGGCTCGACGAGCGCCTCAGTTTCTTTATTCCATTCCTCCATAAAGGCTTTCATCCAAGCATCCGAGAATAACTCCGCCGCTTGTGCCAAGCCCATGCACGAGAACATTCCGATAATGGCAGTGATCTTAATGAGATTTTTCAACAGACTATTTCCTATCGTTAGTTAAGTAAGTAAATGAGTCTCCTACAGAAAGTTGAGAACGAGTATATATTAGCAAATACTAATAAATCAACACGATTAAATATATAAATTTTTAATATATTGATTAGCAATCGTTTATGTATCTCTCGAAAATCGTTTTCTGAAGAGAACTCTCTTTTATCAGTTATCAGTTATCAGTTATCCTGCTTTACTGATAACTGACAACTGAATTCAGCTAGACTTTTACACGTCCCATCACAGTAAAAGTCTTAATAAACGGCCCCGCCATGCGTGGATCTTTAATCATGGCCCCATAATCGCCCGTCTTGAATTTCAGCTTGCCAGTCATAGAAGCCGTCCCTAAGCCGGCCATACCTATGCCTTTCTCGATCCATTTGGCCCAGTTGTCTTGAGAGGCGCGTAAATCCCAACTGACATCTTCATCATTATACGCGCCCGCCGAGGTCGCCTTGCCATTTTCTACAACCAAAATGCCTCTCGGTTTATCATCATCTTTAAATCCGTAGGCGATCTTGGAGTTAAAATTGATCTTAGCGAGTGCGTCAGCCACTTCCGGTTCTTTATTCCATTCCTCCATGTAGGCTTTCATCCATGCGTCTGAAAATAAATCAGCCATCTATTTACCTCATAATATAAAGTGTATTTATAACGTCAATGCCAGTATGATAAACCGACAAATGATTGATTTTATTACCGATAATATAATGATAATATTGTGCAGGACGGGGAGAGTTTCCACCGCTTCCCCTGCTTTGTTCTTGAAATGCTCAAAGCCTAAACAGATTTAATAATATTTATTAGGCATCCTAAATTGTTACAGGCTTGGCAGATATTTTCTTCAGTTATTTCAAAAACAAGCGAGCATTAAGTTAAACATCTTCACAATCCATGTCATTTTTTTGATAAGCTTAAAACGCTCATTCTATTAACATGTCCACGTAATGAGGTAGACAATTTAACATTTAAAATGAAAAGTGTACTAATAAAATACTCTATTTAAACACCCAATGTCAACGTTATGGTGGACTTTTTTATTTTAACCCGTCGGGCTTAGTATCGACTTTTGATTGACACTCACATACAGGAGCTATTGTCTTATGAGTTTTATTACCATTGGCAACGCATTAGGTTGCACGATTAACTCTCACCGTCGAGGGTGGGATGGGAGCATTTGTAAAAATGCCGAAACTTGGAATTGTTCGGCAAAACAACAGTTTCGTACTGACTACTGTCAACAAGGCGATCCGCGTTGCTACCACATCCATATTTTTGAAGAAGGCAATCCCTATTGCCTGATCGATGACTTGGGCATTGGGTGGTTGCTTGAGCCGTATCCTGAAGCCTTGAATAATCAAATTTTACTGTTTTGGGGTAAACGTTTTCAAGAACCCCGTGGCATCAGTGACATCAATACCAGACCCAAAGACTACGTTTTTGGTGCCTATCGTGTGCGTACTGTTTCTCCACAAAAAATCAATGAATTTAAGACATTGTGGAAAATAGAACCCTATCCAGACGGTTGGACGCGCTTTCAGCAACCCTTTATTTTAACCGTGTACTACAAAAGTATTATAGGTGGGGTTTATCTCAAAGAAGTCAATCGCGTCGCGGTGGAAAATATGTTTGAAAAAGCCGCCGAGCAAGCCAGCAGCCCTCACCCCAATTGGCATAGCCCCAAAGATGCCGAGCGGTTTGAATATTTCCATGCCCATTTGCCTGAATGGTTTGAAGTTGCTCGGGAAAATGCGCAGCGGATACAGCAAAATATGGTGCGTACCTATAGCAGTAGAAGTACACAGTCGGTTATCACAAGAAGCCCCTTTGTTGATAGTCTAAAAAACTTGGATGTTAAAAAAACCACACAGTCTGTGGTGACACCCACTAAACAGGCGAAAAATGGGGTAACGATTTACCCGCTGGTGGAAAAAGAGGGTGCTAAAGAAAAAATAAAAACGAGTTATAGCAAAGAAGTTTTAGATGCTGTGATGGCCGTTTCGCTGACTAGAAATATTCTCATCCTCACTGGCCATCCGGGGGTGGGCAAAAGCACATTAGCGATTGACTTGATTGACGATCCAGAACGCAAACTGATTGTCACGGTGGGTTCGACTTGGCGTGGTCGTGAAGATTTATTAGGATATGTCAATCCTATCAGTAATGAGTTTGAACCGACTGATTTTACAAAGTTTTTATGTAAAACCGAGGCGGCATGGCGAAAAAACGACAAACGCACCTACATGGTGATTTTTGAAGAATTTAACCTCAGTCAACCCGAATATTGGTTTGGCGATATTTTGGTGCGATCACAATATCCCGAAGATCAAGACAAACTGCGTATAATTGAACTAGGGGGTAAAAGTATCCGTGGCGTGACAAACGCGGGCTGCAAAGTGTTTATCTCCCCCGCCATCCGTTTTGTCGCCACTGTCAATAACGATCATACTACCTTATCCTTGTCGCCCCGAGTTTTAGATCGCGCCTCCATCATAGAGTTGACTTTAGAACCTAGATCCACCTTAGATCGGGCTAAACTTGAGCTGAACGAACAACAAATCATGTCAATAGAGGAATTAGACGCGCTGCTCAAGTATAAAAATGCGATGTTTTCCTTACGGGCAGCCGACTCCTTAAAACGTTGTTTGAACAATTTACAAGAGCTGGACATGAATAACGCATGGGATGCCTTAGATATTGTCTTGTTACAACAGGTGCTAAGCAAGGTCAGACTGATGGTAGGCGATCCTGCGAATGATAATCTCATGCAAGGCTTAGAAGACTGGAGTGAGAATTATGGTAAATATCTCCGCAAATGTGCGAGCCTTATTAATACTTGGGCAGAGGCCTTGAAAGATGGACGGGATGTGATACAGGCCTAAATTCAGTTATCAGTTATCATTAATCCGATTACTGATAAGGACGTTGGGGTTTACCCAAAAGCAATTCAATTAATGTAGGGTGGATGTCTCCACCCTACAATCCAAATTATGATGAAAATTTTAGTCAGTAACGACGACGGCTATCAAGCCCCAGGCATTTTATGTTTAGTCGAAACATTACAAAAATTTGCCGAAGTCACAGTGGTTGCGCCAGATCGTAATCGAAGTGGTGCCAGTAATTCTCTCAGCTTAGAATATCCGCTTCGCGTCAGACGGGCTGATAATGGCTTTTTTTATGTTAATGGCACACCCACCGATTGTGTACATTTGGCTATCACCGGTTTACTTGAGACGCTGCCTGATATTGTAGTCTCAGGGATCAATGCGGGGGCAAATTTAGGTGATGATGTTATTTATTCTGGCACCGTTGCGGCTGCGATGGAGGGCCGTTTTTTAGGCTTGCCAGCGATGGCAGTTTCGCTGGCTAGTTTTAATCCTCAGCATTATCAATCGGCTGCCCGTGTGGTAGAAACTTTGTTGACTCGTTTTCAAGCAGATGATTTGCCTTTACCAGTTGATACGATTTTAAATATCAACGTGCCTGATTGTCCTTGGGATGAGTTGAAGGGGATACAAGCCACCCGTTTGGGTAGCCGTCACCGCGCCGCCCCGGCGATTAAAAGCGCAGATCCGCATGGTCATCCGGTTTATTGGATAGGCCCCGCTGGGCCGGAACAAGATGCCGGGCCTGGTACAGATTTTTATATTATTAATCAAGGTCTTGTTTCAATAACGCCTTTGCATGTTGATTTGACGCGCCATTCCGCTTTAAAAAATTTGGCGGAATGGTTGGAAGTGTGAGCATTGTCATGTAGGGTGGATCGCATCGCGGCGTCTAATCCACCATTTTTAGCTGGTGGATTACGCGATGCTCTAAACCATATATTTATTATTGAAATAGCTTAGAAACGTTTTTTTATCTGAACATTGCCCTGCAAACCTGCGCCGGCAGATTTTTTGGTACGGAAATTGTAACGAACCTGCACTAGGATTTTTCCCCTGACAGCAACGATTATGAAATTAAATATTCCTACCAAAATAGCACTATTAACTTTTTTCATCGCTGGCATATGTGTCATGGGCATGGCTTGGTTAGGTATCCTATATACCCGCCAACTATTGCACGATCAAGCCCTGCAAAATTTTGGTAATGACATGCTGCGGGAACGTATGCTGCTATCAGAAAAATTGCAGCAAATACAGCAAGATGTTATGTTCTTAGCTGAGTACCCCGCTCACCGCCAGCGTCTCGAAACCAGGCTCCACACGATACTACATCAGCAGCCTGCTTACGAGCAGATTAGTGTCATTGCTGAACAAGGCCGCGAGATTATGCGCGTGGAGCACTCTTTTGGGGAGAAAATATTCTCCGTACCCAATGATAAGTTATTGCAACTGGGAGATCGCCCTTACTTCCAAAAAGCCCTTAAACTGCAAGCAGGGCAGTATTATTTGTCAGATGCGAGATTGAGCCGTGAGCATGGGCGTATCGTTTACCCGCCCAAGCCTATCATTCGGGCGGCTGTGCCAGTGTTTACCAGTGATAACAAAATCTTTGGTGTCTTGGTTATCAAGATCAATTTTGAGACATTGACTCAGTTCTTGATAGAAGCCCCGCTCGATGTTTTCATTGCCAACCACAAGGGAGATTATCTTTTTCATCCTGATAAAAGTAAGCGTTTTGCTTATGAGTTCGGAAAGCGTGCCAATCTCCAAGATGATTTTTCTAGTATCAATTTTGACTTTGAGGGTGCAAGTTTTAATTTACTTGATCAAGCGAGCGGCTTAGTATTCCAGCCTATTTATTACGCCCCTTTCAATCCAGAGCAATTTTTCATCTTAGGCGCTGTCGCCTCTTACAAGACAGTTGATGCCAAGGCGGCGCAATTCGCTCATCGCTTATTTCTCCTTATTATCTGTGTCGTGATCGTGCTGAGTGTGATAATAGCATTCTTTGTCCATCATCAGATGAAGCCTATTCAGACTCTGCTGAGGCAAATGTTTGAACATTATATCAGTCTCGGTGAAAACGAAATCGGTGTGCAGCGGACTCTGCTACAGTCTAAGGGTGAGGATGAATGGCGTACTTTAGCAAACTCACTCAAGCGTCAGGTAGATGAACGCACACAGGCTCTGAGCATACGGAACGATGCGATGGAGTCGGCTATCAATGGCATTATGATCACTGAGATTTCTGGTGAGATAACTTATGTCAATCCTGCTTTTGTTCAAATGTGGGGCTATAACCGTAGAGAACTCTATCATAATAAAAACTTCTTTACTTTGTGGGGGGGACATGCAGAGGGGCGGGATATGCTTTCCCAGTTATTACAAGAAAAACGTTGGCAGGGAGAGTTGAAGACGACTAAACCAGACGGTTCCAAAGTCATCATGCAACTGTCCGCGAGTATGATCAGGGAAGAGGCTGGTATTGTGATTTCTTTTCAAGATAGCACTCAGCGCCGACAAGCGGAAGCCGCGCTCGCTGAAAGTGAACGTCGTTTTCGTACCCTATTTGAAAAAGCCGCCTGGGGCATCAGCATCCTCAATCGCCAAGGGAAATTCATCAGCACCAATCCTAGCTTGCAGAAAATACTGGGGTACAGTGATCACGAACTCCGTCAAATGACCTTATCTGAAATCCTGCATCCAGAGAATAGCAGGGTAGAAAAACTGAGTACCTATAAAGTAGAAAAACAATATAGAACTAAAGATGGGAGTGACCGATGGTGCAGCCTCGCCGTTTCTCGCTTAAACGACTCGCATATTATTTGTATGATGGAGAACATTACCGAGCAAAAACTAAACGAGGCGGATCGAGAGGCCGCTAGAAATGCGAAAGCGGCGGCTAAAGCGGCTGAAGCGGCTAACCGAGCCAAGAGTGAGTTTTTAGCTAACATGAGCCACGAGCTGAGGACACCGCTCAATGGCATTTTAGGCTTTACCCAAATTCTCAAGCGTGAAAAAAGCCTGAATCATCAACAGCGGGATGTTGTTCATACCATTGCGAAATCCGGTGATCATTTGCTGACCTTGATTAATGATATTTTGGATTTGTCCAAAATTGAAGCGGGAAAAATGGAATTGCAGCCGCAAAATTTTCAATTCCCTGAATTTCTAAAGGTCATTAATGACATCATTGAAATTCGCACCATGCAAAAGCGTATTTATTTTACATACAGTGCCACGTCTCCGTTGCCCATGGTTGTGACAGGCGATGATACGCGATTGCGTCAGGTGCTAGTCAATTTGCTCGGTAACGCTGTTAAGTTTACTAAGCGAGGGGGGGTTAGCTTTAAAGTCGGATATACCCCCTATAAAAAAATTCGTTTTCATATTAGGGATACAGGTACCGGCATTGCACCGGCTCAATTGGAAACTATTTTTATGCCCTTCCGGCAGGTTGGCGATCAACAGCATCTCGAAGGTACCGGATTAGGTTTATCGATCAGTAAAAAGTTTGTAGAAATGATGGGTGGCAAACTCGCTGTCAAGAGTGTCCTTGGCAAGGGCAGCGTGTTCTGGTTTGATATCACATTGCCCGAAGCGGAGGGTTGGGAGCCTATCAGTCAAGCCCCCGAACGGCATATCACCGGATTTAAAGGAAAAACGCGCAAAATTTTGGTCGTGGATGACAGTAAGCTGAGTCGTTTGATGTTAGTCAATCTGTTTTCGCCCTTAGGTTTTGAGATGTACGAAGCGAAAAATGGTCATGAAGCCATTGAAAAAGCACAAGCTATATCACCAGATGCCATTTTGATGGATATCGTCATGCCTGTGATGGATGGCCTTGAGGCGACGCGAAGGATACGTCATATTCCCGTTCTAAAAGATGTGCTGATCATTGCCGCTTCAGCCAGTGCATTTAAGCAACATCGTATGGCAAGTTTCGAGGCTGGTTGTAACGAGTTTGTTGCTAAACCCATACCAAATGACGATTTATTGGAAAAGGTGCGCCTACATTTCAAGCTGGAATGGCTATACGAGGCTGAGTCAAATAAACAAGAGTCACCTGAAACAATAAAACAGCCCTTGGTTCCGCCACCGGCGGAGGTCCTTCAAACGTTATACGATTTGGCTATGATGGGTGATGTGGAAGGCATCGTTGGAGAGCTTGACCAGTTGGAACAAATGGGTAGCCAATTCGCGCCCGTTGTTGCTGAATTACGGCAGTTAGCGGATGCGTTTGAGGTAACGCAACTCACTGAACGCATTGAATATTACTTAAATAAAAAGGATTCAAGATGACTCATTCTTACCAAGGTACGCTACTCATTGTAGACGATAAGCCCACTAATTTAAAAATGCTTTCTACTTATTTGTGTTCTCTCAACTTTAAAGTGCTGATGGCTCAAAATGGTTCTGAGGCGCTCATCAGTGTGGCTCGCATCCATCCAGATATCATTTTGCTCGATGTGATGATGCCCAAAATGGATGGGTTTGAAACTTGCCGTCGCTTGAAAGCGAGCAATAAAACCCGCGACATTCCGGTGATTTTTATGACCGCCCGCACAGAAACGGTAGATAAGGTAAAAGGTTTTGAGCTAGGTGCGGTCGATTACATCAGTAAACCTGTTCAACAAGAAGAAGTTTTAGCCCGCGTCAACGCGCATCTGAAGTTAAGAAAACTGCAAAAACAATTGGAAAATAAAAATATTGAATTAGAGAAGAAAAATCTTGAATTACAGGATCAGAATGATGAATTGGAAGCTTTTAGTCATACTGTCGCCCACGATCTTAAAAATCCTTTAAATTCAATTAACGGTTATCTTGATTACATTCTGGAAGATTTTAGCTCGGATTTGGAGTCTGAGGTGTTGGAAGTTTTACAGAATGTTAAACAAGCCGGCAGCAAGATGGTCAATATCATTGATGCTTTGCTATTATTAGCGAGTTCACGCCACCTTAATGTGGCTATGGAGCCGCTGAATATGGGCGAAATCGTTACTCATGTACAACAGCGCTTGAGTTATATGATTGATGAATATCAGGGTAATATTATCACGCCGTCTGATTGGCTGACAGCGCGAGGTTATGCGGCTTGGATTGAGGAAGTTTGGACTAATTATATCAGTAATGGTCTAAAATATGGGGGTCGCCCTCCGCTTTTGAAATTGGGGGCCTCCTCTGAGGCAAATGGTTACATTCGCTTTTGGGTGCATGATAATGGGCAGGGTGTCAGCCATGACGATCAAAGCCGTTTGTTTGTGCCCTTTACCCGTATCGGTCAAGCGCGTGTTGAGGGACATGGTCTTGGTTTGTCTATTGTGCAACGGATAGTTGAAAAAAGTGGGGGAGAAGTGGGGGTAGAGAGTAAAGTCGGGGAGGGGAGTCGTTTTTACTTTACGTTGCCGGCAATTGCTTAGAATTTAGGAAAACTGATATTGGAGTCCAATATTTCTCTTAGTTTACAACGACCTACTGGGTATTTGTATCCCCGCAGGTCTGAATTTTAGTCTATTTTGATAAGGATAACAATATGTGCGGAATCATCGGCGCTGTCGCAAAACGCGATGTAGTGCCTATTCTCATTGAAGGTTTAAAACGCCTCGAATATCGCGGCTACGATTCAGCAGGACTTGCTACTATTAATGAGCCATTAAAAAAACTGGAACGCCAGCGCGTCAGCGGCAAAGTAGGTGAATTAGAAGCTAAACTAAAAGACAGTGCTTTGTCATCACAGATTGGTATTGCCCATACACGCTGGGCAACGCATGGCAAGCCCAGTCAGGAAAATGCTCACCCGCATTTTTCTAAAGATAGTATTGCTGTAGTACATAATGGCATTATTGAGAACCACCTTTTTTTACGCCAACAGTTAGAACAAAACGGTTATGAATTTAGTTCAGATACCGATACTGAAGTGATAGCCCATCAAATTCATTACCATATGAATCAAGGTAAAAATTTATTTGCTGCGGTTTCAGCAACCTTGCAAGCTATTGAGGGCACGTATGCGATAGGAGTCATCAGCCTTCTTGCGCCCGGACGTATGTTGGCAGCACGGCGCGGTAGTCCCTTGGTGATTGGCATCGGTGTTGGCGAATATTTTATTGCTTCTGACGTGGCGGCTTTAATTTCGGTCACTCAACGGGTCATTTTTCTGGAAGACGGCGATATTGTCGATATTCAATACGATCAGCTTAGCATAACTGATTTGTCAGGCAATCCCGTCACTCGTCCTGAGCATATTAGCCAGTTACAAGCAGATGCGATTGAGCGCGGTGAATATCGCCATTATATGCAGAAGGAAATTTTTGAGCAACCCCAAGCTGTCATAGATACGCTGGAGGGCCGTATTCATAAGGGACGTGTGCTAGAAGCGGCATTTGGACCGAATGCAGAGCGTTTATTTGAAAAGATTGAAGCGGTGCAGATTATCGCTTGTGGTACCAGTTATCATGCCGGGATGGTGGCTCGCTATTGGATTGAAACGGTGGCAAAGTTGCCTTGTGTCGTTGAAATTGCGAGTGAATTTCGCTATCGGCAACCTTTGGCTAATCCAAAGGCGTTGGTTGTCACTTTGTCTCAGTCTGGTGAAACGGCTGACACGCTTGCTGCTTTGGAGGAGACGAGGCGTTTAGGTTTTGGCCCCAGTCTGGCTATTTGTAATGTGCCAGAAAGTTCATTGGTACGTGCTTCTGATCTGGCATTAATGACACAGGCGGGGCCTGAAATTGGTGTCGCTTCTACTAAGGCTTTTACGACACAATTAGTTTCTTTGTTAATGCTCACGGTGATATTGGGTCGTCGTGGTGGTCTTCGTGCGGAAGTTGAAAATCAGATTGTCACTGCTATGCTCTCTCTGCCGAGACAGATTGAAAGTGTGTTGACACTGAATGATGCAATCGAAGAGTTAGCGGAACAATTTGCGGAAAAGCGACATGCTTTATTTTTGGGCCGTGGCATACATTATCCGATAGCGATGGAAGGGGCACTGAAATTGAAAGAAATTTCTTATATCCACGCTGAAGCTTATCCTGCTGGTGAACTTAAACATGGTCCGCTTGCTTTGGTGGATGCTGAAATGCCGGTGATTGCGGTGGCTCCGAATAATGCTTTACAGGAAAAGTTGAAGTCGAATCTGCAAGAAGTCGATGCTAGGGGTGGTCAGTTAATTGTCTTTGCTAATCAACGCGCTATTATGCCAGCTTCTGATTATATTAAGGTGATTGAATTAGGGGAGGTTGATGATGTTATATCGCCGATGGTTTATACGATTCCTTTGCAATTGTTGGCTTATCATGTGGCGCTGATTAAGGGGACGGATGTTGATCAGCCTAGAAATCTGGCTAAATCGGTGACGGTGGAATAAACGTTTTTTAATAGGAGTCCAAGATTTATCTTGGACGTCCAAAAGAGGAGTGTGAATCTTTTGGGAAAACTGGATAAGTTCAAAGCTTCAAGGCCACTGCCCAGCAGTAACTAAGCTATTGATTAATATATTTTTGGATATCCAAATCAAACGGTCATCAAATGTATTTTCTATAAATACATCCTGTGTATAAATATTATCCGTTACGCCTCCGTTTTCATCATTTGCTTGTCCATCTTTACCGAGCGATAGAATGATCGCTATCACATCAGAATTAACG
>JBDLJY010000128.1:0-16790 GCA_039714115.1 Pseudomonadota bacterium
CTCATTGTAACCCGCCTCAAAGTAACCCTCGCGCAACTTAAAGACAAAGAGGGGTGAAACAATGTTATTGTTGCCATCCTTCGTATAGCCATAATCTGAAGTCAAAAGCGGATTCCAAAAATCGGTGCCCGCTGAACCGTAATCACCATTGAAACGATCATTGTAGTAGTAGTTGCTATTATTATCGCCGAAAAAGTTGATGTACATCTCATCATATGGTGTCCATGTGAAGCGATCCATCTCCATCACAGGCCCTAGGAAGTGAGCGTATTCAGTATCATAATCATCATTGTACCAGTAGAAATCTCCACCAAGATGCATTTCCCAGAAGTTATAATCTTCATAATAATAATTATCAAACTCCCACGAAGAGCCCATGCCATCGATCTTGATCAGTGGCCACAGACTCCACTTGCTTGGGTTGCGAGCTTTAAACCAAAGCATAGGATCATCATTGAGAGAAGCAAGTTCTGGCAACTCATCGTTAAGACTTCCGCCTTCGTAGTCGTCGCCCACATAGAACTGATCGGTCAACTCCATGCGCCACCAACTGATCTCTGTATCGTCACTCTCTGCGTAGTCGGCATAGAGTTCTTGGATCATAATGTCTGTCTCATCAGAACAGCCACTTTCAAATTCAACATCGTCGGCAACGATTTTGTTGAACGCACTGCCACAGTTCACATCAATGTCAAGAAATCCGTTGCTTTCCACCGTACCGTAGAATATTTCCGCAATATCGCTAGGCGTGCCGCTGTGGCTGGTGCTACCCAACTCTTCTATCTCGGCTTCGGGCACCATCACATGGAAACCAATAATTTGAACTGGATCATCAGTGGGGCTGGTTTCCATCTCGAAATCGAACTCTTCAGTGTCGTCTGTACTGGTGATGACGAAAATATCGTAGGGGGTATAGCCGAGATCAGTATCAAGGTAGATGTTATCACCGGGGTGGGTGGCATAATCGACAGCGTGTACCTGTACTTCGATATCGTAATGTGCCTCAATCACATCTTCGTAGGTTTGACCACCGAAGCTTGTTAAGAAAGTGACGGTGTCACCCTCCGCAAAAGTGAGTACATCCGAGGCTGTGGCTGGTGTGCCATTCACCGTTAAGCTGGCACCCGCATCAATAGTGCCAATAGTAATGTCAACCGCTTGCGCGATAGGGACTACCAGTGCTATAAAGCAAGCAACTAAATATCTACGCGATTGTGTCCACGCGCTGATAAGCCACGGTTCTACGGGCTTATTCGCTTTCAAGGCGTGAAAAATAGAAAACATAAGCGTTACCTCATTTAATTAAGTATATGGCCAAAGCTAAAGCTTTGGACTCCAAAAAAAAGTCGCCTCAAGGCGAGCCAATCCTAAACCCCAAACTAAACACATCCTGATCCGAAGACATCAAATGACCAAAAGGATCAAAGCCATACTCAAATTCATTACGTTGCCAGCTCCCAATCAAAGTCAGACTATTCGCCGATTTGCCCGTTTGATATTCAAAGCTCAAACCATAACTTTTCTGATTCTCAGCCGGATGCAAAAAAGTCCGCACCGTGGCAGATTTGTTGAAAGAATATCGGGCATCCAAACCCCATGCACCTCCATTTAAAGCCTCTGGCAACCACTTAAAATACTTATAAACATCCACCGAAGCCGACTTGGTAGCCAGACTAACACCCACCAAAGAATAATTATCCAATGGCTCATCCAAAATACTTTCAGGACTCTGCTCAAAGGCATAACGCCAGCGCGTAAAAAGCTTTGTACTCAACAACTTCGTCAACGAAAAGGGCCGAGACACTGTTGCCTGCACTTGGCTGAAATAATCCTGATCAGGATGATAATAAGTAATGCCACTGAGCAAGTAATACCATTTTCCCCAAGCGTGGCGAAAATCAGTCCCTAAATATCCTTTCACCTTGGGTGCCGCGATCACCCCCGAATAATATCGCCACAGGAAATTATTGCCCGTGAAATTGCCGGTCAAACTGAGATGGGGATAATAAGTGACTTCTTCGTTCAACTTCTGAATCGTGATAGCATCCACATCACGGTTGAAAAAAGTCATATAATTTTGAATATAAAAATCATCAAGCACCTCCGAATTGACGACCACCCCATTGCTATAGCTGGCGACAAAACTCATCCCCTCACCGGAACCCCCTTCGCCACCGGTTGCCACGGTGAGATTTTCTGGTCCAGTCGCCACATAATAACCCGTCGTCATTAATCGGCGTTTCACCACCGGCGATAATCCCAGCCAAAGATTGTTAAACCAAACCCCTGGAGTCGGTTTTTCCGGTTGCGGATGAGCCGCCCGCCCCATACCCACCTGATAAAGAGTCCAACTGTTGGTCGGCATCCTGCTATTATTGGCCGCCCGTAACAGATTAACGTTGACACGAGTCGTGGAAGGATTCGTCGTCCCTGCAAGTTCTAGATCCATATCCGGCAAAAAATAGCTCAGGGCTGACCAAAGAGCACCGTACCCAGCCTGATTCTCTTTCCATACCACACCAACACCACGAATGGTACGACCATAAACGGCTTTATTGGCATTAGTCTTTAACACCTGTCTGACATCGCTATAACTCAGCACCGGTGCTATTTCCGTATATTCCCGGCGCTCGACACGAGTTTCCTTGCTTTGCGAATTACCGGCATGGATCCCCGTATTAGGAAAATACAAATCCAGCCCGACATATTCACCATCAGCTCCCTGATTCTGAAAACCCGGCTGTTGCAAAATGGCTCGGGTTTCCGGAGAAATCTCATCCCCCAGCATACCGAGTTGCTTGATAGAGGTTGGCACAAAATAGTATGGATCAATCTTGTCCCTATCAGTGCTCAATGCTGGGAGATAGCTGCATAGCTTGTCAGTGTCCATCTTACCCACAATCGCACAAGAGCCGATGAAAGTCATCTGCATCGTCATGCCCAGCATGGTTTGCGGCGCGAAGCTTTTAAAGCTCACATCATAATCAACGATGACTCCCCGTAATTGCAAATAACGTCCTCGTTGCTCGGATATAAAAATATTATCGCGGGAGACACTCTGCTCAACTTCACTATTGAGAGTGTATAAGGCATTGGGAATGTATGTGCTATTGCGATCATCCCCAAATATAGAATTAGCACTAAACAACCAGTCAGTCGTATGATTGATAGGCGTATCGTTCAACACCAAACCACTGGCACCGGAGGAAAGTTTTTTCTTGTCAATAAGATGAGGGGGTATAAGATAAGCACTTTCATCAGCGAAGGCGCCTGTGTGTTTGATACTGACTAAAAATATCAGAATTAATAGGCGAAATTTCATTCGAGTGGTTAAAGGAGTCCAAGATTTATCTTGGACGTCTTTAAAGCTTAAGGATTGTTAATATCAAAGGTGCCGTCGGAAGCATTAAAGTCCACGACTTGACCCGAGAGGATAGTATTAGTCTGCGCTTCATCGCGAGCGGTGTCTTGGGCAACGCTGTCAATATAAGCATTGGTACCAGTAAAAGTGATAGCCCCACCGGTACCGAGCGCAAAAGATTCCAATGAATCCCCACTCATACCACCACAATTACAAGGAGCAGTAGAACCCGCATAAGCTGAATCTTTACCCACCGCGCCGGCCACCGTTGCAGCAGTCACAGCAATACTTGGACCAGAACCGCTTAAATGAAAAGCCGCCGAGCCAGCAACTCCACCAACGCCTTCGGCTGAAGCATTGACACCCCAAAAGGCGGCGGTTGCCACAGTGACAGAAAGAAGAGAATGTTTAATTTTCATATAAAAATGCCTTTTATTGTTAATATAAAACGTGCCGTCGAGCCACCAACTCCACCACCATAATCAATGCCATCGCCTAATAGGGGCAACCATAAAGGATTGCCCCTACCTTCTGCCGTGATGTTTTGTAGGGGCAATCCCTTGTGGTTGCCCCTGTTAGGCGATGGCATTGATCACAATTAGCAATAAGTATGCCAACACGCAATTAAAGCACTAACTAATTATTTATTAAAGGTATTTTTAAAATATCCCATCTAAATAAAGCTTGATTTAGACTAGCGTATTTTCCATAGCGTGGAAATATGTCCATACTACGGAAAATATTCCATCACAAGGAATAAGTACTGGAGACAATTATTTAGCCCGCCAGATTATTCTTCATCCTCCTTTTTCCACTGTTTCTTCAGCACTACACTGCTTTAGCGACTTAGTAGGCGATAAAATCAGTTTATTCCCCTAATCCGTTGTACTAGATGGTATGAGGATTTCCGCCCTCCTGTACTAGTACTTTGTCAATCTTCTTTTGTAGGGTGCGTCCCACGCACCAAGCTTTGGAAGGTGCTACATGACCCGTCAAAATAAAGTTGACAATGTACTAGTATTCTGTCATTATTCCACTGACAGGTTCTTGGAGTCCAAAGCTTTAGCTTTGGGTGTGGCCTGCCAATTTAATCAAATTTGTAGTGGCAGTTGCCATTATTTTTTCTTGCTGTTTTTATCATTAAATATAAATGTTTAAACGAACTATACTAAAAGAACTTAGACGCTGGGCTCAAAAGAAAAACCGCAAACCATTAATTTTGCGTGGAGCGCGGCAGGTAGGCAAAACGACGGCAATATCCATATTCGCAGATAACTTTAAGCAATATATTTACCTCAACCTCGAACATAGTGAGGACTTTCGTTTATTTGAACAAGATTACAATATTAACGAACTCGTAGAGGCAATCTTTTTTCTGAGCGGTAAGGAAAGACAACAATCAAACACCTTATTATTTATTGATGAAATCCAAAATTCACCCAAAGCTGTTGCCATGCTGCGTTACTTTTATGAAGATGTTAAAGATTTATATGTGATTGCAGCTGGTTCCTTGCTAGAAAGTCTTCTGAATCGGCATATCAGTTTTCCAGTAGGGCGTGTAGAATATCTACGAATGCTTCCCCTGTCTTATGAAGAATTTCTACAAGCTATTGGTGAAACCCAAGCAGCACAGATGCTTGAACGAATACCACTACCAGCCTTTGCTCATGACAAGCTACTTAAACTATTTCATCGTTATACCCTGATTGGAGGGATGCCAGAAATAGTAGAACTCTATGCAGAATCACAAGATATAATACAACTCAAACCAGTCTATGAAAGTCTGATAACAGCTTATATGGACGACGTAGAAAAATATTCATCCAAAGATTCCCAGACTCCAATAATTCGTCATGTAATTCAAAGTGCCTTTCATGAAGCTGGAAACCGTATCAAAATGGCTGGTTTTGGGCAATCCAATTATTCATCAAAAGCAATTACAGAAGCTATGCAAATGCTAGAAAAAGCATTGTTATTACAACGAATATACCCAACCACAGCAACCCAGCTACCACTGACACCAAACTTTAAAAAATCACCAAAACTACAATTACTAGACACTGGTTTAGTAAACTACTTTTCTGGTTTACAGACAGAAATTTTTGGTACAAAAGACTTAAATACCGTTTATGGCGGACGAATAATAGAACATTTAGTTGGTCAAGAATTACTAGCAAGCCAACATTCTACATTATTTAATCCACATTTTTGGGTCCGGGAAAACAAACAATCTAATGCCGAAGTGGACTTTGTTCTACCACACGGTAACAAAATCATCCCAATTGAAGTCAAATCAGGAGCAACAGGAAGACTACGTTCACTACATCAATTTATAAACCTAGCAGAACATCACTATGCAGTACGCCTATATGCAGGAAAATTAAAAGTTGAGACTACTACGACTATAACAGGAAAAGAATACCGCCTGCTAAACTTACCATATTTTCTAGCAGGTAAACTAACAATGTATCTGGACTGGTTTGTAAATCAGGATTGACAGGATTAAAGGGTTTACAGGAGTTAAACACTAAAACCCGATACGAAAGGGATTATTTTTTAACAGGGATAAGTTAAAAATCAAGCGAGATCAGTTAAGTTTCGGGAAATCCGCTCCGCTCCATTCCCGAAACAACGAAAAAAAAAATCCCTGTAGTTAATGTTTAGACTTATCCCTGCTAAAAAATTGGCTGTCGTTAATATTTTGACTTATCCGTGCTAAAAACTCATCGTATGGATTTATACTTAACTAGGCCACAATTTGCACTTTTGTCTGTCATTTCGACCAGCGGGAGAAATCTTGGAGTGGCTAAAGATTTCTCCCGCTGGTAAGATTTCTCCCGCTGGTAAGATTTCTCCCGCTGGTCGAAATGACAGACAAAAAAGTTTAATTTGTGCCCGTGTTAAGTATATCTCTCCTTTTTCCACTGTTTCTTCAGCTTGTAAATATAAGATTTACTGATTTCCAATAATTTCGCCGCTTTCACTACACTGCCATCGCAAGATTTAATCGCTTTAAGAATCACCTCTTTTTCAATCTCTTTAAAAGGACAAAATCTATTAACTGTTATAACAGATGAAGGTGTTATTTCTTTAGTTGAATCAGTATCTGATATAAAATGAGGAGTAGCAATATTGTGGTGAACTTCCTCATCCATTCTTATGGTAATCATCTCGGCAGTAATCACTTTACCCTTATTTAATACCACCGCATTATGAATAGTATTTTGCAATTGCCGTACATTACCGCGCCACTCATAACTCAATAACTTTTTCTCAGCTTCAGCATTAAAACTCAGAAAATCTTTCTGTTCTTCTTGAGCAAACTTATACAGAAAAAATTGAGCAAGCAGTAAAATATCTTGCCCGCGTTCACGTAAAGCCGGCAATTTGATCTCAATAGTGTTAATACGATAATAAAGATCTTCCCTAAATCGCCTAGCTTTGACCTCTGCCAACAAATCCCGATTAGTCGCACAAATTAAACGAATATCCACCCCCTCTAATTTATGGCTACCCACTTTAGAAAAAGTCTTAGTTTGCACAAAACGCAATAAGGTACTTTGCATTGAAAGTGCTAGTTCCCCAATTTCATCTAAGAATAAAGTACCTCCATCCGCTTTAGATATAAGCCCTTTTTGAACATTAATCGCTCCAGTAAAAGCTCCTTTTACATGACCAAATAAATGGGATTCCATCAAATTTTCTGGAATAGCCGCACAATTACACACAACAAAAGGCTTATCCGCTCGTTGACTTTCCTTATAAATAGCCGAAGCACACAGTTCTTTACCCGTGCCAGTTTCGCCAGTAATCAAAATGGATGCTTTACTAGTCGCCACGTTGTCAATAATCTGGTAAACCGTCTGCATTGGCTGAGAAGCACCGATCAAACGATGATAACGCTCACGGGATAAGCGTTCTTTAGTCTTCTGAAGTTCTTCAAAAGAAATGGATAGTCCCAAGCTCACACTAATGTGCTGTCCGAATTCGCTGAAAAGATTGAGTTCGTTTTCTGTCCATGTTCTAGCATAAGAACACTGATGCAATTCCAATATCCACGGTTTGCCAATTTTTGGATGGATAGCTAAACATAGCCGGGATTGAACCGAAAACTGTGAGGCAATCTGTGAGGGTACTTTGTGTTCATACTTAGCTCCAAAGGCAATCGGAGCCGTTGCCGACAAAATCTCTCTCATCGCCTCAGATATCTCCGTGTCTATCGGAATCTCTGTATTTTTAATGCTGGGGTATTCTGGTTTTGTTACCTCTATTGGCACACTACAACTGGGTGCATTCGGATCACAAGGGTATCGGAGCAAAGCCCGATCACAGTTGAACACAGATAATGTCACCTTCATGGCATCATCCATCATTTGAGCTACATTATCTGCTTCATTAGTGGCTTTCCCCAGAGCCGCCAAACTCTCCAGACGGTAAACAGAGTCTTTCAATTTTGCATTTTGTACTTCAAGTTGTTTGCGTAAATTGCTGATAGTCAAATGTTTCTTTACACGCGCCACTACCTCCGCAGGTTGAAATGGCTTAGTAATGTAATCAACGGCACCGATTTCAAGCCCTTCAATTTTATCAAAATCTTCAGTTTTGGCCGTGATAAAAATAATGGGCGTATCTTTTGTCACTTCATTCCTTTTCAAACGGCGGCAAGTTTCAAACCCATCTAGTCCCGGCATCATCACATCTAATAGGATTAGATCAGGTTTGATATAATTAACCCGTTTGAGGGCTGCTTCTCCATTTTCAGCCATCAGCACTTTAAAGCCTACATCGCGCAAACAATCATTCAGTACATCTAAATTGATTGGTTCATCATCTACAATTAAAATTTTATCAGTCATCCATCATTTCTCCTTCAAGCCATTCGCTCAATTTCTCCAGTTGATACTTTTTAAGGAAAACTTGCATTTTGGTAACAAAGGGTTTTAACTTCACATCCGCTAAAATAGCGAGCTGTTCATGAAGTTCATTAACGTCACCCATTAAGCTTAGTTCATACAGTTTTTCTAATTCGGCGACTGGGGGGAATACTATCTGGGTGGCATCAGGTTCGGCTGTTTCTTTCACCTTATCTCCATATAGTTGTCCAGAAAAGTTGTTTCGGGAATGGAGCGGAGCGGATTTCCCGAAACCCTCTACCTCGACTGAGTTTCGGGAAATCCGCTCCGCTCCATTCCCGAAACAACGAAAAACATCTTTAGGACAAAACTTTTCTGGACAACTATATACCCAAGTTAGATTAAGATGGTGCTGTAATTGCTTAAAAAGCGTTTCGGTTGAGATCGGTTTGGGTAAAAAAGCGTTACTGCCAACGGCTAAACTCCTTTTTTTGTCAGCATCATACACGCTGCCTGAACTAGCAATAATAATCTTTTCTTTCAATACTGGGGATTGGCGCAATTGGCGAATCAGTTCAAAGCCATCCATTTTTGGCATGATTAAATCGACGATAATCGCATCCGGTTGCCATTTTATGGCTTTTTCCAATCCTTCAGGCCCATTATTAGCTTGATTAACATTGAAACCCAAGGGGGAAAGCAAATCAACCAGTACAGCTTGATTGTTCAAATTATCATCCACTACTAATATTTTGGGTGGTTTACCTTTTACTCCAATAATTGGTTGCTGGGCGGAGACTTTGGCGACATTATAATCTACAATTGGTAAAGCTAATTCAAACCAAAATTGAGTACCGATATTGATTTGACTGCTGACATACAACTGCCCTCCCATTAATTCTACTAAATTCTTGCTAATGGCTAAGCCTAAACCGGTTCCTTTAGCTTGAGATTTTTGCTTTCCAACTTGTTCAAAGGGTTTAAAAATAGTCTCAAGATGTTCGGGAGCAATACCAACACCAGTGTCTTCTATTCTGAAAGAAATCATCCGTAGGGGCAATCCTTTATGGTTGTCCTCATCAAAATGTTCGCCCTTGTTAACGGTGACTTTCAAAGTGACGCTGCCCTGAACCGTGAACTTAATAGCATTGCCCAATAAGTTTAGTAAGATTTGCCGCAACCGCCGTTCATCACCATGCACCCCATTGGGTAGAGCATCCGCAGATTCGAAATAAAAGTCAATGCCTTTATCTTTGGCTCGAATCTTGATGATTTCGCTCACACTACTCAGTAATGAAAGTAAATTAAAATCTGTCTCGTGCAATTCTATATTACCCGATTCGATCCTAGCCAGATCAAGTATATCATTAATAAGGGCTAACAGATGATTGCCGCTTTGCTCAATCACATTCAAGCCGTGTTGCTGTTGATGGGTGAGAGAGGAGGGATCGCGCTGTAAAATTTGAACATAGCCGAGAATGCCATTGAGAGGGGTTCGCAATTCGTGGCTCATGTTGGCTAAAAAAGTGCTTTTGGCTTGGTTGGCCGTTTCAGCAGCTTTTTCAGCTCTTTTTCTAACGACGATTTCTTGTTCAAGTTCGCTGGTACGCTCTGCGACTATTTTTTCTAAATTATTGTATAACAAAGAATTTGAAATCGAAATGGCAATTTGCGATGATAAGATATTTAACACTTCCAACCTTGCTGGCGTAAATGCTCCCGTTGTCAAATTGTTTTCTAAATACAAAATTCCGATTAATTGTCCTTGATTGAGAAGTGGCACACATAACACCGATTTGGGGTGGTATTTAATAATGTAAGCATCATGGGCAAAACTGCCCTCTTGAGTGGCATCGTGCAAAACCACATTTTCTTGGGTACGCGCCACATAATGAATGATATTTGCCGACACCTGCTCACTAAGGGATAATGACTGTAAAACGGTGGTATCCGAAGCTTCAATAAACCAATTATCTTGTTTGGGCAAAAGCAAAAAACCTTTTTCAGCCCCGGCATTTTCAATGACAATGTGCATCATTTTTTCAAGGAGCCGACTCAACACGATTTCTCCAGACAGGGTTTGAGCAGCTTTCATGATACTATTCAAATCTAGGCATTGATCGTGACTCGTTGAAAGAGTTGAATTGCTTTGAATATGGCGCAATGTGGTTTCCAGCCATTGTGGATATTTTTCTTCTAAATGCTCAACTTTGCGTTTTGCTCCCCACAATTGGTATCCATGATGGGCCTTTTTTAGATAAAGTTGTGCAATCTCTTCTTTACCTAATTCCAACCAGAATTTGGCGGTCAATTCCTCAGCTAAGGCTTCATTTTGAATGAATTCATTAGCCGAAGCAATCGCTTGATCGTATAAATCCATCGCTTCTAATGTTTTGCCTTGAATACGAGCCATCTCTGCTTGCACCAGAAGATATTTATGCTGGAAGTTTTCTGGACAGTTGTCAGCCCAAATTTTCATCTGTTGTTGATTGGCAAGCATTTGTTCCCAATAACGAGGTTCAATTGGAATGCTAATAAACCATCAATAACCCATTGATTTTTGGTTTTATAAGCGAATTGCAGCAATGGAGGTATTTCGGCTAACAATTGATCAATCGGTTGTCCTTGACAAAAAAGATTCACGATTCGGTGAAGGCGAGTGTATCCTGCATGGGGCAAATCGCCTGATTCTACTGCGGCTTTATAGGCTTCATCACTAATTGATTTAGCTTGTTTGATGGGATTGATCCAATGATTTAAAAAGCTGCTGAAAACATGATAAATTTGGCCTTTAAGGAGAGTCTGATTGAATTGCTTAATGAGCTTCATGCCAAGTAAGCCAAATTCATACCCTTTTTTATAGTCTCCTAAGATGGGACCAAGGTTCATTGATCAGTGAAGCAATGGCTCGATTTCCCAATTGCTGGTTGATTTCAGCTATTTCTTGTTGGAGTATTTCTTGATAGTTTGAGTCTGGTAAGTTGACACCCAGTAGTGAAAGTGCTTTTCTACCCGTTTCAATGGCGGTTTGGTATTTAGCTAACAGGGTGTATTGTACCATCAGCAAGTTGTATATATTGGCTTTTTCATTGGCTGAATTTGCTTTATCTATCGTCAAATAAAGCAAAGTTTCTGATTGTTCAAAATGGCCGTTTAAATACGTCACTTCGCCCATTTCCTTATGAAGTGCTAAAGTCAGTTGATAGTCAGAAATCCAGCTATTTACTGGGAGTAATTCGATACCAACATTTAAATATTGTTGTGCCACAATATAAGCGATAGCCATTTTTGCTTTTTGTCCGGCTATCAAATTCAATCGCGCTATTTCATTGCGTTCTGCCTGATTATAAACTAATTCTATACCTTGATTAAGTTGTTCAACAATATCAAAGATATGGTCTGCATGTTTTGGCGTATTTTTGAGCAAAAAGCGACCAATTTGCAGATGCACGGCTTGTTTCTGCTCATCGTCAACATAAGCGGCTTGTTGAACGCGATCATGTAAAAATTTAAAATGGCTAATGATCAATGCTGAATGGCGAAAGTCATTGCCCGTCATTTCGAGTTCGGATAGGGGCAAGATTAATCCTTCTGTCAAAATCGGCATCAAATCTTGAAAAGTATCGGTTGCTGATTTTTCATAGATAACAGACAGGGTATTTAAATCAAAACGATTGCCCACACAGGCTGCCAAGCGTAAAACCCGTTGGGCGGATTTTGGTAATTTTTTCAATTTGCCAATCATCAACTCTACTATATTATCAGTGATATTGAGGGTTTCAATTTTATCAATATCCCATTGCCATTTACCTAAACTTGAATCAGCATATTTGGCACCCTTCAAAAGTAGTTTACAGTTTAGTGTGCTTTTTGGGTTTCGGGAAATCCGCGAAGCGAAATTCCCGAAACAACTTTTGCCTCGAAAACTGTTAACTATTTTTTCGAGATAATTGAAGGGTGCCGCATATTTAAGTAATTTTTTTTCATATAATGTATGCAGAAATTGATTGACAAAAAAAGGATTTCCACCGGTTTTACGCATCACTAAATCCGTCAACGAGCCAACTGCTTTTAAGTTTTGAGGGCAACCATAAAGGATTGCCCCTACATTACGATTCGTAGGGGCAATCCCTTGTGGTTGCCCTGAATCTACATTACGATTCGTAGGGGCAATCCCTTGTGGTTGCCCTGAATCTTGATGCAAACTCTCGGCAATCAATTGATTAATATGTTCAAAAGCCAAAGGCTTTAAAGTGATTTGGTTAATAGTGACATTTTCTTCACGGAGCTTGTCAAGTGTTGTTATTAAGGGATGGGTAGGATCAACTTCATTATCCGCCCCAATCAAAAAGAGGGCAGTGTTCTCCTTATCTGTCGTGACTAACTCTAATAAATTAAGGGTTGCTGAATCTACCCATTGCAAGTCATCCAAAAACATCACCAAGGGACGTTTTGGTTGGCAAAACACGCGCATGAAGTTTTGAAACACAAGATTAAAGCGATTTTGAGACTCGGTTGCTCCTAATTGTGGCACTTTCGGTTGTTTGCCGATAATCAATTCCATTTCGGGAAGGACATCAATAATCACTTGTCCATTAGGTCCCAAGGCGGTTAAGATTCGGTCTTTCCATTGCCTTAATTGGGTTTCACTTTCGGTCAGCAATTGTCGCACTAATTCTTTAAACGCAAGCGCACTGTAGGGAATATTGCGCTGGTATTGGTCAAATTTGCCCGAAATGAAATACCTCCCCGTAAGTGATTTATAAATCTCTTTTACCAATACCGATTTACCAATACCAGAATAGCCAGCAATTAGCAAAATTTCCGTTTTGCCATTTGCCACCCGTTCAAAGGCAGAAAGTAAAGTGTCTATTTCAGATTCGCGCCCATAAAGTTTTTGGGGAATTTGAAAACGAGCTGAAATGTCTTTTTGGGCTATTTCAAAGTCCAAACCTGCCAGGTTTTTAAAACCTGGCAGGTTTTCTTGGAGTTGTTCTAAATCGGCTTTGATACCCCACGCACTTTGATAACGTGCCTCCGCAGTTTTTTCTAATAATTTAAGAATAATATTAGAAATTGCGGGGGGTAAATCTGGATTAATTTGGCTCGGGGGCTTTGGTTGTTTGGCGATATGACAATGCACCAATTCCATTGCATCTTTTGATTCAAATGGCACTTTTCCAGTGAATAATTCGTAAAAAGTGGCACCCAATGAATAAAAGTCGGAGCGATAGTCCAAAGCACGATTCATACGCCCAGTTTGTTCCGGGGACATATATGCTAAAGTACCCTCTAACATATCGGGGTTTTTCAGTGTGAGATGTTGCTTTGAGAATTGGGTGGAAATCCCAAAGTCGATGATTTTCAGTACGCCTGAGGAGGGATTCAAAATAATATTTGAGGGGTTAATATCCTTATGAATAATATTTTGCCCATGAATTTGTCCCAAAATTTCGGTGGCACGAATGGCAAAGGTGAGTAATTCATCAAAAGTAAAGGTGCGTTGCTCGTCTAGCCATATTTTAAGGGACTCAGCACCAAAATCTTCAAGGCATATCACCAGCGTCTTTCGGTGTTTTTCGAGGCTATAAGCTTTGACAACGCCATCCAAATCTGCCAAATGACACACGATATCATATTCTTGCCGATAGCGCGTTAATTCTTCCGGCGACGGATAGTTTTCTTTTAGGACTTTGAGAATAATCGGTTGATTATCCCGCAAAGCACGATAGACTAATGAGTTAGCACTTTCGTAAATTTGCTGGGTGATTTGGTAATTAGTTATAGTTAGCATGGTTTCGTGCTCATCGTTATATAGTCATCCAGATAAGTGTATCATCCTATTGGGGTTATTATGATAGCACTGGCTGTTGTCGTCGCAGGTCTGAAATTTAGGGGTTTATCATACTGGCATTTTCGCTCCGGGAGCGTCCCACGCACATTTGAAATCTGGTGTATGGATTGCTGACTAAAGACTTTATTTTGGCTTATATGAACGCCATAGCTGTAAATAATTTGAACTCAACTATCAAGAGATAATCACCATGATGATAGGAAATACTTTGCAAGAACAACTTGACAATTTCATGCAAGGCCTCAAACGCCGCAATCCGGGGGAACCTGAATTTCATCAAGCGGTTTATGAAGTTGCAGCAACCATTATTCCTTATAACGAAGTTAGTTTACTGGTTGAATTTGCATTACAGGGGATTTCATTTTCAATAGGGATGCAAGGTACGCCTCAATGCCATTCATTAAGTTAAGGAGAATGCCGCCGCAAAGGTGTAGGCGATTTATCGCCCTCTGCGGCGGCACGATATGGCATTGATGTTGAATTTATTATAAATTTTAGGCATGACCATTTATTATAGGACTTACGCATTGAAAAAAATTAATTCATTTGTAAATTCAAATTATTAGCTGCATTTTTTAAAGTTTGATATAACTTTAAAAATTATTTGTAACTAATTGATTTAGCAATTAATTAGTTTTTCCATGCGTAAGTCCTATATTATATGTAAATGACTATTAGTCTATAATCTTATATAACGGAGTAACTTTATCAGTGATACTTCGCAGATCAATACCCTTATAGAGTAGAGCGTTAAGGCAAACCTGCGGGAGGTACATTGACGCAGTTCTTGAGCTTAACTTAATGTTGGAGATAACTCATGTTCAAATACAGCCTCATTTTTTTAGCACTCATAACGACAAGCGTCCACGCCGACGAGCCAATTCTCCGCTTAGAAACGGGTATGCACACGGCAGTAATAAGGCAGATAAGCGTTGATGCCGCTGAACGTTTTTTACTCACAGCCTCTGATGACAAAACCCTACGTTTATGGGATTTGCACACGGGCGACTTATTAAAAACCTATCGTGTGCCTATCGGTGCAGGCGATGAGGGCAAACTTTATAGTGGGGCCATTTCGCCTGATGGTGAATGGGTGGCGGGTGCTGGTTGGACAGAAGCATCAACCGATTCGCACAATATTTATATCTTTAAGCGTGCCAGCGGCGAACTAGTCGAACGTTTGTATGGTTTGGATGATGTCATTTTTCATCTTTGCGTCTCTAAGGATGGACAGTATTTAGGCGCTAGCTTGGGTGGCGGGCAAGGTGTTCGCGTTTGGGATACCCGGACTTTGCAGCAGATTTTTAGCGATACGGATTATGCGGATAGCAGTTTGTGGTGTGATTTTGACCCACAAAATAGATTGGTGACCACGTCTTATGATGGCTATTTACGCCTCTACTCCTCAAACGAATTACTTGCAAAAAGTAAAGCACCGGGCGGTCTGGAACCCTTTGCCGCTGTATTTTCCCCCGCTGGCGATAAAATAGCCGTTGGCTTTTTTAACTCCGCCAACGTCAATGTGTTAGATGGGCAAAATTTAGCGTTTTTATATGCGCCTGATACGACGGGCATTGATAATGCTAAGTTTAACTTGAGTCGTGTTGCTTGGTCACAGGATGGGAATAGCTTATATGCAGGGGGAATGTATTGGGATGGTTCAAGTGTGCCGGTGCTACGTTGGTCACAGGGGAACTATACAAAATGGCAGGGCTCCAAAAATACGATTACGGATATTCGTTCACTGAAAAACGGTAGCATCGTTTATGGTGCTGCTGATCCCGCTTTTGCCGTATTGGATAATGCTGGCAACAAAATCGTAGAGTGGGGAGCGAGTATTGCGGATTATCGTAATAATCGGGAAGGTTTTCTCATTTCTCACGATGGCAATATGGTCCAATTTGGTTTTGAACAAGGGGGAAAAACCCCGGCACGTTTTTCATTAACTGAACAAAGTCTCATTTTAAATCCAGATGCCAATCTAGCAAAACCCGATACCACCGGTTTGAATATCACTGGTTGGAAAAATAACTATCATCCGAAACTCAATGGCAATGCCTTGCCCTTAGAACAATATGAAAGATCGCGTTCCTTGGCTATCGCGCCCGATAAGTCAAAATTTATACTGGGTGCTGATTGGCATTTATATCTATTTGATACTCAGGCACAGCAGATTTGGAAAGTAGAGGCACCTTCGGTTGCTTGGGCTGTTAATATCTCTGGTGATGGCAAAAAAGCAGTAGCTGCCTTTGCGGATGGCACTATTCGTTGGTACAACATCGCAAATGGTGAAGAATTGCTCGCCTTCTTTCCCCATAAAGATGGCAAACGCTGGGTGGCTTGGACCAAATCGGGTTACTACATGAGTTCTGGTGGCGATGCTGATAATCTCATTGGTTGGCATGTCAATAAAGACAAACAAGCCAGTTTCTATCCTGCCGGGGCATTGTATGCCGACTATAAACGTCCTGAAGTTGTCAAAAAAATCTTGGAGACACTGGATGAAGACGAAGCCCTCCGCCTTGCTAACACAGAAAGAGTTAATGTTGGCGATGCCCTTGGATCGCTCAAATCTCAAATCAATCTTGAACCCAGTGGTTTAGGCAAAGCCATCATCGTCGCTGCCAGTGGCGCGCAAGATTCCAATTCGCTATTCCCTTATACCCATGAATTTACAACCGAAATGTATCGCTTTCTCTACAACAAAGGTTTTTCCGATGGC
>JBDLJY010000129.1:0-16737 GCA_039714115.1 Pseudomonadota bacterium
GTCTCACCTTGTTGTAGATAGACTTTATCCTCAAAACACCCATGGCTACATTTAACAACATTTTCCTCTAAACACCCAAGTTCAGGGGTGGCACCGCATGCAAGCTCTGAACCCATGGAATCCTCAGCTATCACAGATGACGAATAAGCTGAGATTGAAGCAACACCCAAAACGATAAGGGTTTTTTTAAACATAAACATTCTCCTTGAATTTATCTAAATTAAATTAACACAGTACAAACATAAAAAAATCAAAGCTCTCTACCACAGTCCATATACTTGTCTCCACCAATCCGCATCAAACGCATTTGCCAATCCGCAATCTGATCATAACTCAAGTAGCGGGTATTAACTGTTGGTGTCCAGATACTCCCATATAGAGTAGGTTCATCAATGCTTAATAACCCCGCTTGACGCACAGAATCTGACTGTGGTGTGCCGGGTATAGGAGACAGTGATAAGGCATTTATTTGAAATTTAAAAGCAGGATTAACACTCATCATATCGTCATAAAGTGCCAACAGGGCATCCTCAAGGCGCAATAAACTGTCTTCACTATCATCCTCAAAGCCAATGATAACTCCATAACGAATATGAGGAATACTGGTTCGCGCAATGGCTCGCATTATTTCACAATGTTCTTGCCATGGGAGCAACTTACTATAATTTTCGCGTCCAAACACGGGACGTTCGCCGGGCAGATAGGCAAAATAACAACCTGATTTGCCATCCCAATCAAAAAGTGCTGAAATCAGTTCCTCATCTGGTGTTAAGTCATCACCACTTTTGCGGTTAATACCTCGTCCCCGTGTCATCTTTTTTAATTCGAGTCCATTGAACCACATCACACCAAGTTCCATATCTCTAATGCCTTGCATAATTTCAAGCACATGTTCACGGCCTTCTTTTTTAAGAACACGCCCAAGAAATTGATCAGAACCATTTAGAACTAAATGGGCTCCTGCTTGTTTCTGAGTTTCAAACCATTGCAGAGTCCTTTCTGGTGACATTGCGCGAAAGCCAACATGATAGTTTGGAGTCTGACAAAAATCGCATTTTCGGTCACAGCCAATGTCAGTAAAGACTGATCCGATCAGGGTATTTTCGTCAGGCAGTTGCAAACCTCGATATTCAGTGCCCAAACATTGTTTGACTACTGATTGTGTTGGCAATGGCCAATCCTCTATACGAGAAGGCCGTCGCACTCTAGGCGGTGGCTGACTACTGTTGGCTAACATAACACCCGACAGTTCATCTCTGGGTATTTTGCCAAGCACGTAGTCCATAACCGACCCATTGGCTGCACCTGATTTATCTAAAACAATCGCACTCGCCCCAGCAGTCAAGTAAGATTGTGGTGCTGCGATGGCATCAGAACCGCCCACCACAACTGGCCTACCTTTACTCGTCAAATGTTTGATAACCAAGCCAGCAATTTCACGCTGTTGGGAAAAATTATTCGTGATTCCCCAAGCGTCACACGCTAACGGATCTATATCTGCTATTTTTCCACCAATACAGATTTTAGATAACTCGGTATTTCGCCAACTGACTTTGCCATATTCTTCTTGGTAATGGCCTTTTCTCAGGTTAATCAGTTGGGTTTCAAAACAAAATCCTTGCAGATTTGAGAGCAATATTTGTTTACTGATTAATGCACCATGACGATCCTCAACCAGCCAATTTTTACCGGTTTTATCAACTAGCCCAAGTTGTGGTAATTCGACCAAGCCAATTGTCGATGTATTTGATTGGCTCATTTATATTCTCCCAATCTTAATTTAAAGTATATAGGGCGCACCAATTTGTGCCAAACGTACTTGCCAATCAGCAATTTGTTCATAGCTCAAGTAGCGCGTATCAACGGCTGAAGTCCCCATGCCACCAAAAATACTTGGGTCATTAGAGCGTAATAGTCCAGAATCACGTACTGCATCCCATTGTGGTGTGCCGGGTATCGGGATCAATGCGAGAGATTGTACCTGAAAATTCACCGCCGGATTAATGGCTAAAATATCTTCATAGAGTTCTGCTACCGCTTCTTCAAGTCGTAATAAACTCTCATTGTTGTCATCTTCAAACCCAATCATGACACCATAACGGATATTCGGTACTCCAGCGCGTGCGATAACTTTCATAATCTGGCAGTGTTCTACCCATGGCAGTAATTTCGCATAGTTTTCTTGTCCGAATACAGGACGTTCTGCGGGAATGTAAGCCATATAGCAACCGGTTTTTCCATCCCATCCCCAAAGTGCTTCGATCAGTTCTTCATCTGGGGTCATGTCAGTATGATTTTTGCGGTTGATGCCGCGTCCCAAAGTCGTCTTTTTTAATTCCAGTCCATTTGGCCAAAAAACGGCAAGTCCAAGTTCTCTAAAGCCTTTCATGATCTCAATAATGTCTTCTTTTCCACCTTTTTTGAGAATACGGCCAAGAAATTGATCGGAAAAATTAACCACAGACTTAGCCCCTGCTTCTTTTTGAGCCATTAACCATTGTAAAACCCTTTTAGGTGACATGGCACGATACCCAACCTTATACGTGGGAGTCTGACAGAAATCACAGTGTCGATCACAACCAATATCGGTAATTATTGAACCGATTTTAAGTCGTTCTTTTGGCAGCGGTAAATTCTTGTGTTGTGTTCCTAAACATTGTTTTATCACAGAATCATCGGGTATTGGCCAATCTTGTGGGTGCAAGGGTCGTCGAACTCGCAGTGGGGGTTGGCTACCATTCGCTAAAATGACACCAGAAAGCTCTTCTCTTGGCGTTTTTCCTAACACATAGTCCATAATCGGCGCATTTGCCGCACCTGATTTGTCCAATACCACAGTTGTAGCACCTGCTGCAAGGTAAGACTGAGGTTCAGCAATGGCATCCGAACCACCTACAACGACGGGGCGGCCTTTGCTGGCTAAGTGCTTAATCGTCAGGTAAGCAATTTCACGATATTGAGAAAAATTGTTTGTCACCCCCCAAGCATCATACGCCAAAGGATCAATATCCTGAATCTTGCTACCAAAATAGACTTTACTGTATTCAGTGTCTCGCCAAATTCTCTTGCCATATTCTTCTTGGTAATCGCCTTGTCTTAAATCAACCAATTGGGCATCAAACCCAGCCGCTTGGAGATTGGAAAGTAATATTTGCTTGCTAACTAGAGGATTGTTTTTAGTTTCATTAGAAAGCAGGTTTTTCCCTTTTACGTTGAATAAGCCAAGCGATGGCAATTCAACCAGTCCAATGGTTGACATTTTTTGTTGGCTCATAGTTATTATTCTCCTGAAAACTTCGGAAAATGCTATCATTGATTTTTTGTTGTCAACTGGCAATAGCCAGCCCATCTTCCATATAGCGCGTTCGGCCAATTTGGGTCAGACGCTTTTGCCAATCATAAATTTCCTTGTAGCTCAGGTGATGGCTATCCACTGAAGTCGTCCAAATACTACCATAAAGACTGGGTTCATCAAAGTGTAGTAAGCCTGATTGACGTAAACTGTTTGATAGCGGAGTGCCAGGGATCGGAGAAACAGAAAATGGAGCAACCTGAAAGTTCTGGGATGGATTAATGATGACCAGTTCTTCATAAAGTTCCGATACCGCTTCTTCAAGGCGCAAGAGACTATCGTGACTATCATCTGCAAACCCAATGATGAGGCCATAACGAATATTAGCAACACCAGCACGCACGATAGCTTTGACAATTTCGCAATGTTCTTGCCACGGGAGCAACTTAGCATACTTTTCTCGCCCCACGAGTGGACGTTCAGCGGCAGTATAGGCATAAAAACAACCGGTTTTCCCATTCCAACCGTAAAGTGCCGATATGAGCTCTTCATCAGGCGTTAAATCTGCACCAGTTTTACGGTTAATGCCACGTCCTAACGTCATTTTTTTGAGTTCCAACCCATTATTCCAAAATACCGCGAGTCCCATATCTCTAATGCCCTTCATAATCTCCAGAATATCTTCTCTTCCTCCTTTTTTAACAATGCGACCCAGAAATTGATCGGAAGACAACATCACAGCTTTAGCCCCGGCCTCTTTTTGGATAGCAGCCCACTGCAAAACTCTTTCTGGTGTCATGGCGCGATAGCCCAGACGGTATCTAGGGGTTTGACAAAAATCGCACGATCTATCGCAACCAATGTCGCTAAAGATTGAACCGATAGGCCAGTGTTTTTCTGGAAGTTCGATACCTTTGTACCAAGTGCCTAAACATTCTTTGGCGACTGATACTGCCGGCAAAGGCCAATCTTGTGGACTTAAGGCCCGCTTAACTCGTATTGGTGGTTGACTACCACTTGCTAACATAACACCAGACAATTCTTTTCGTGGCGTTCTGCCCAGTACGTAGTCCATGATGGGCGCATTGGCTGCACCTGACTTATCTAAAACGATTGCAGCTGCACCAGCAGCAAGGTAGGCTTGAGGAGCGGCAATGGCATCTGAACCGCCAATAACAACCGGTCTACCTTTGCTCGCCAAGTGTTTAATTGCCAAACAAGCCGTTTCACGAGTTTGGGAAAAGTTATTGGTTACTCCCCAAGCGTCATACGCCAACGGCTCAAGATTGTCAATTTTGCCACCAATGTAGATTTTGGTAAATTCGGTGTCTCCCCAAGTCACCTTGCCATACTCTTCTTGATAATCACCATTGCCAAGATCGTGCAAGTGCGTCTCAAACCCGGCATCTTGAAGACTTGCAAGCAATATTTGCTTACTAATCAGAATAGCCCCTTTACTATTATGAGTAAGCCAATCCTTACCTTCAGAATCAATAAGTCCAAGGTCTGGTATTTCAACCACTCCAATTGTAGATTGTTGAGTCATAAAAATTTCTCTATTGTTCAATTCAATGTTTCTTAACAAAATGAGCTTTTCCCATGTAATACGTTGCCATGCCGCCAGCAACGCCAAGATGGAAAAAGAATAGCCCCCCTAAACATATCACACCGGGCATTATTGTCAGCCAATAATTGGTACGCATATTGGATTCAAAAGCCTGAGCAATCTCAAATAATGGCTTGAGTTTATTCAAATTACCGTCCATTAAAATCATTTGAGCGGTATCCGTTGCGGCGGTTGAGGCACCACGAAGTGAGATAGAGACATTGGCTTGTTTTAAAGCAATGGCATCGTTAATGCCATCGCCAACAAAACCAACAAATTTGCCACTGGCACGAAGTTGGGCAATCAAATCGGCTTTTTGCTTTTATTTTAATCCCTTTAGCGCATCAGGTAGTTGTGAGGGCAACGCTTTGGCGGCAATGGCTTTCCACAGTCGATAAACACGGCTTGTGTTAGTATCAGGAATATCGCCCCCTGCAACTGTTGCGTCTAAATTTTCCGCCCGAAAACAAGCATCGCGTACAGAGTCAAAAGGATAATCAGTTTCCTTAAGGTGAGTTTTATTGTATTCACCCAACACCTTGCGCAAAGCTTTTTCTGTTCCTTTGGCATTGGACAATGAGACAACAGCGGATTCATCTACATGATGAAGCAATAGCCAAAGTTCAAAACAAGGTTTGCTCAGCGCTACATGAACGCCTCTTTGTTTAGCCTCATGGATGGCTTGGATAAAACCTTTGCGATGATGACCTTGTATGCAGTGATCCGTATCCAGTAACATCCACAATTCATCATCTTCTTCATGCTCAAATTGCAGCAATCTTCCCAACACATACTGCGCTACTGATGAATTGTCTTGGGTTGGCACAACATGAATTTGCACTCGCGTGATATTAAAAAAACTGAAATATTGCTTGGGAGCATAAGTATCATCACAAGCCACGATGAACAAGCGATCATCCAGAAAATCTGCGATCTCCCGATCCAGTGGTCTGGGTTTGCGTTGGATAAGGCTCATTTGTTTTTTTTCAGTAAATGTTCAAGATTACCCAAAAATGGAAGAGCGCTAAAACGCCCATGCAAGTAATGTTTACGGATATCCAAATCTTTTCTGGATTTAAAATCTGACAGTGAATACAGGTGTGTAGCCCCGTTTGCGCCTTTGTCTGCAAACCATATTTCATCACGGCGCAATAAGTTTAAATCCAATAAATTAGATTCATGAGTTGTAACAATAATCTGGTGCTGTTCGCCAACTCCAGATTTCAGGAAAAATTCCAAAAACTTCCACACTAACATAGGGTGCATACTACGGTCGATCTCATCAATAAAATACACCGCGTTGTTGCACGAATGGTGCAAAGCGGGGATTAAATTCAGCAATCTGCGTGTGCCATCTGATTCTTCGGATAAGTCCAGACTGATTGATTTTTCCATTTGATGCTTGTGATCAGTCTGAATCGTTAAACGGTAATAGTGGTTATCGCTTCGTTCAATCAAGAGTTCTTTATCTTTCCCAAACTGAATTAATGCTTTGCCTTCTTCGTCCAGTAAACGAGAAATTAGGGATTCAGGCAATAAGTTGCACAATTCTTCTTCGCTAATTTCCTGTTTGTGCGCCTTGATTGCTTCCACGCCTGTAGCAGAAGCTCTAAGAAATGCCCCTGCAAATTCCAGAAAAGTTGAATCATTGGTCAACTGAGTGCCAAGTGCTCGAAAAGATTCATCTGGCGCGATCAAAGTCAGACTGTCCTCAAACCAAGCCAAAACAGCGGATATTTCTTCACCATAATCGGCTTCGTTCAAGGTTGCTCGAATTGTAGCCAAGAATGTTTGATTTTGAGGTCCACCCACCGTCACCAATGCTGCAAATTTTTTACCACTATTTTTAGCTTCAATGGTGACTTTGCCGTTTTCATCCGTGATACGCTCGTAAATGACTTTTTCCCGCCCTCCGATGATTTGCACCAGCCATTCTTCAATAATTTGCTGATCAGTAACCGCGCAACCAAATCGGTAGTGCTTGCCTTGGGTGATGAATTGCAAATCAAAACTGGATGGCTGTGATGAGGTGTTTTCTGCAAAAATAAAAATCTCGCGCCCAGTACCGCTGTTTTTTTTGCGTGGTTTCAAAACCAGCATTTTTAGGTAACGCAATGCTTTGAACAGGTTGGATTTGCCTGCACCATTTGCACCATAAAGCACTGAAGTTTTTAGTACCTGGGCTGTAGCGTCAGGAATGGGGATAACATGTGTCTGATGATTGGTAGATAAGTGCTTGTCGGCAACCAAGGAAAAGGTTTCTTCGGCTTCGATAGAACGAAAATTGGCAACTGATAGTAATACAATCATGATGTTCCTGTGATTTTTTTATACATTAATTTGAACCATAATAGTGAGTACAACTGATTAACTCTGATGAGGGTGGATAGCATAACAAAGTTTCCACAATTTAATTAATGCAGTTGAGTTGAGGAATGCTGCGCTTCATTATCTTCGCCATGTAGTAAAGGCAACATGGTATTGCCCAAACCAACCACTTTTCCTGTGTAATACATTGTCATGCCACCAACGGAGCAGGTTGCAAACCTGCTCCGGCAAAGGCGGAGTATATTAGACTTGTCCGTAAATAAAAAGTCAACCAGGCTGGTAGGATGAACCCAAACCTGCCAGGTCAAAGTCACAACCAAGCCTGGTTTTGACTTTGACCTGGCAGGTTTTGTTATGATCAGCCTGCCAGGTCTGGTTTTGACTTTGACTTTTTATTTACGGACAAGTCTATTCTCGTTCCCAAACTCCGTTTACCTCGGAGCGTGGGACGCACCCTACGCTCCAATGCCATTATTAGCCCATTTATTCGCAAGCTTCATCATCGTAGTGCCATTCAACTTCTGACGTGCATCCGCCCATCCCGACACATAAAGCCATTTTTCCGCAAAAAATGTCTCAAACATCTTGAGCCTCTTTTCTTTAACACCATAGCCCTCAGTCAGACGCTGAAGCGTTTCTTCATATACCTGCTCAGCTTTTAAATCTGGCGTAAGTAAAAGGTTGCCATGCTAAAGTACAACGACAATTCCAAAAACTTTTATCGTTCCCACGCGCTGCGTTAACGAGAAGAAAATCTACACAGAACTGTTCTCAAAATTCCAGTTTCCAATCTGCATCAGACGTATTTGCCAATTGGCAATTTCTTCGTAGCTGAGGTGGTGGGTATCAACTGAAGGTGTCCACATACCACCAAAAATACTTGGGTCTTCAAAGCGTAATAGCCCAGATTTACGCAAATTAGCACTTTGTTTAGTGCCCGGTATCGGAGAAATCGCTAGGGGCGATACCTGAAAATTCAGTGATGGATTAATGGCTAATAGGTCTTCATAAAGTCCCACCACGGCTTCCTCAAGGCGTGATAAAGTTTCGTTGCTATCATCCGCAAACCCAATAATGACACCATAATTAAGATAAGGTGTACCCGCTCGTGCGATAGTTTTTACTATTTCACAATGTTCTTGCCAAGGTAGTAACTTAGCATAGTTTTGTTGTCCAAAGACGGGACGTTCGGCGGGAATATAAGCAAAATAGCAACCGGCTTTGCCATCCCAATCCCAAAGTGCTGAAATCAATTCTTCATCAGGGGTTAAATCAGCATTTTTGCGGTTTATCCCACGTCCCAAAGTCATCTTCTTAAGTTCCAATCCATTAGACCAAAGGACTGCAAGTCCAAGTTCTCTGATGCCCTTCATGATATCAAGAATTTCATCTCTTCCTCCTTTCCGAAGCAGACGACCCAAGAATTGATCGGAAGAACTGATAACTGACTTAGCGCCGGCTTCTTTCTGAATTTTAAGCCACTGCAAAGCCCTTTCTGGTGACATAGCCCGATACCCAATATGGTATTCTGGAGTCTGACAGAAATCGCACCGCCGATCACAACCGATATCAGTAAATACTGAACCAATTAACAAGCGTTCTTCTGGAAGCGGTAAACCCTTGTGTTCTGAACCTAAACATTGCTGGGCTACTGATATTTCAGGTAGCGGCCAATCTTCTGGGCTTAAAGGTCGTCGAACCCGTGGAGGCGGCTGATTACCATTCGCTAAAATCACACCAGAAAGTTCTTCTCTTGGGGTGTTTCCAAGCACATAGTCCATGATGGGAGCATTGGCTGCACCTGATTTGTCCAATACCACTGCGCTAGCACCCGCGGCAAAGTAAAACTGAGATTCAGCGATAGCATCAGAACCACCCACCACAACTGGCCTACCTTTGCTCGCTAGGTGTTTAATTGTGATACCAGCAATTTCCCTAAATTGAGAAAAGTTGTTTGTCACTCCCCAAACGTCATACGCCAACGGATCAAGAGCATGAATATTCTGACCTAAATAAACTTTGGTCAATTCAGTTCCTTTCCAAGTAACTTTTCCAAATTCTCCTTGATAATCACCATTTCTTAGGTTAATCAACTGGGCATCAAACCCGCCAGCTTGGAGATTTGAAAGCAAAATTTGTTTGCTAATCAGAGCAGTCCCTTTCCGATCTTTGTTTCTAATACCAGCAAGCAAATTCTCTCCCGCCGGATCAATTAGTCCGAAGTCAGGTAATTCAACTACCCCAATAGTCTGTGTTTTTTGTGGCATCATAAAATGGATTTGAACCTTTAAAAAATATCAACTTGTCTGAATGAACCGTCTTCCATATAGCGACTTTTTCCAATTTTTGCTAGGCGCATTTGCCAGTTAGCAATCTCCTTGTAGCTCAGATAATGAGTATCAACCGCAGGTGTCCACAGATTACCAAAAATAGTGGGATCATCAAAACGTAATAACTTTGAGCTACGCAGATGATCCGACTGTGGCGTACCGGGGATTGGTGAGATCGTAAAGGGTGACACTTGAAAATTGACTGAGGGATTAATGGCTATTAAATCTTCATAGAGTGCCGATATGGCCTCTTCAAGGCGTAACAAGGTTTCTTGGCTATCATCTGCAAAGCCAATGATCACACCATAACGGATATAAAGTACACCGGCACGAGCGATGGCCTTCAACATCTCGCAATGCTCTTGCCACGGGAGCAGCTTGGTATAGTTTTCTTGTCCAAAAATAGGGCGTTCTGCTGGCACGTAGGCCAAATAACAACCCACTTTGCCATCCCATCCCCAAAGCGCATTGATCAGTTCTTCATCTGGGATAAAATTCATACCCACTTTACGGTTGATTCCACGTCCCAAGGTTGCCTTCTTGAGTTCCAAACCATTACTCCAAAAAAAGGACATCCCCAAATCTCTGATGCCTTGCATAATCTCAAGAACATCCTCTCTTCCCCCTTTCTTGAGGATGCGGCCCAAGAATTGATCGGAAGCACTATTAATTAATTTAGCACCCGCCTCTTTTTGTATTTTATACCACTGTAAAGTCCGCTCTGGTGACATGGGGCGATATCCAACCCGATATCTGGGCGTTTGACAGAAGTCACATTTCCGGTCACAACCCAGATCGGCAAATATTGAGCCGGTAGGCAACAATTCGTCTGGAATAGGTACCCCCTTATATCGTGTTCCTAGACATTGTTTGGCCACTGATATATCGGGTAGCGGCCAATCTTGCGGATCTAAAGCTTGTCTTACTCGTGGTGACGGTTGAGTGCCGTTATTGTTAGCTAACATAACGCCCGATAATTCTTCTCTAGGAGTTCTTCCCAGTACGTAATCCATGATTGGGGCATTGGCTGCACCTGATTTATCTAAAACGAGTGCGGTGGCACCGGCGGCAAGGTAAGACTGGGATTCTGCAATCACATCAGAACCACCTACGACAACTGGCCTACCTTGACTCGCAAGGTGCTTAATTGTCAGACAAGCAATTTCACGAAATTGGGCAAAGTTATTCGTCACGCCCCATGCTTCATAAGCCGAAGGATCAAGATCGGTAATTTTGCCGCCAAGATAGACTTTGGTAAAATGGGTATTTCCCCAAGTCGCGGTTCCAAATTCTTCTTGGTAGTCGCCACGATTGAGATTAATCAACTGTGGATCAAACCCGGCGGCTTTGAGGTTAGAAAGCAAAACTTGCTTGCTAATCAGCGCATTACCTCGATCCAGAGAAAGCCAATTGTTTCCCTTTGAATCAAATAGTCCAAGCTCTGGTAATTCAATAAGTCCAATGGTCGATTTTTGAGTCATAAAAATTCCTGTAGAGAGATTAATTAAAGTCCCATATAAGGCGCACCAATTTGTGCCAAACGTACTTGCCAATCAGCAATTTGTTCATAGCTCAAGTAGCGCGTATCAACGGCAGAAGTCCAGATGCCACCAAAAATACTAGGATCATTAGAGCGTAATAGTCCAGAATCATGCACTGTATCCCACTGTGGGGTGCCGGGTATCGGGATCAGTGCGAGAGCAAGTACTTGAAAATTCACCGACGGATTAATGGCTAAAATATCTTCATAAAGTTTTGATACGGCTTCCTCAAGTCGTAATAAACTCTCATTGTTGTCATCTTCAAACCCAATCATGACACCATAACGGATATTCGGTACCCCTGCGCGTGCGATAACTTTCATAATCTGGCAGTGATCTTGCCATGGCAGTAATTTAGCATAGTTTTCTCGTCCGAATACCGGACGTTCTGCTGGAATGTAAGCCATATAGCAACCGGTTTTTCCATCCCATCCCCAAAGTGCTTCGATCAGTTCCTCATCAGGTGTCATGTCAGTATAATTTTTGCGGATGATACCACGTCCCAAAGTCGTCTTTTTTAATTCCAGTCCATTTGGCCAAAAGACAGCAAGTCCTAGTTCTCTAAAACTCTTCATTATCTCAATAATATCATCTCTTCCCCCTTTCTTGAGAATACGGCCAAGAAATTGATCAGAAAAATTGAGCACAGACTTAGCCCCAGCTTTTTTCTGAGCCACTAACCACTGTAAAACCCTTTCAGGTGACATGGCGCGATAGCCAACCCGATACGTGGGAGTTTGACAGAAATCACAGTGTCGGTCACAACCAATATCGGTCATTATTGAACCGATTTTAAGTCGCTCTTCTGGTAACGGTAAATTCTTGTGTTGTGTGCCTAAACATTGCTTGATCACTGAATCATCAGGTATTGGCCAATCTTGTGGGTGCAAGGGTCGTCGAACTCGCAGTGGGGGTTGGCTACCATTCGCTAAAATGACACCAGAAAGCTCTTCTCTTGGCGTTTTTCCTAACACATAGTCCATCATCGGCGCATTTGCGGCACCAGATTTGTCCAATACTACGGCACTAGCACCGGCTGCAAGGTAAGACTGATGCTCAGCAATGGCATCCGAACCACCAACAACGACGGGGCGGCCTTTGCTGGCTAAGTGCTTAATCGTCAGGTAAGCAATTTCACGATGTTGAGAAAAATTGTTTGTCACCCCCCAAGCATCATACGCTAAAGGATCAATATCCTGAATCTTGCTACCAAAATAGACTTTACTGTATTCAGTGTTTTGCCAAGTTGTCTTGCCATATTCCTCTTGGTAATCACCTTGTCTTAAATCAATCAATTGGGTATCAAACCCAGCAGATTGAAGATTGGAAAGTAATATTTGCTTACTAACTAGAGGATTGTTTTTAGTTTCATTAGAAAGCATGTTTTTCCCCTCAATATCAAATAATCCAAGCGAGGGTAATTCAACTAATCCAATAGTTGGTGTGTTTTGTGACGGCATAAATATTATCCCTTATCAATGTATATTGTGACGCTCTAACATCACAGTACGATTAAACAATATGCAACTCAACACGCTTACCGAGAGAGACAGCAGCTTGCTCAATTTGCTCAAACAAGGAAGTCTGACCAAGGTCAAGCAACCGATCAACTTGTGGTATATGCCAATGTAAACGTTGTGCCAGTTCTGCCTTGTGTACGCCCTGCGCTCTCATGGTGATATAGAGATCTAGCTTAGCGCATTCTAGCGCGTCTGGCGAAATTGTGGTATGGCCATTGGCTGGGCTGGGGCTAGGTAAATCGCGTTGTTCTTCTATGTACATAGTTAGTGCTGTCTCCAAGGCTTCCTGGGCGTACAACAGTGCTTCGGTCCGATTCTCGCCTTGGGTAATCGCCTCGGGCACGTCAGGAAAGGTCACAACAAAGCCGCCTTCCTCTTCATCAGTGCTAAGTTCAACCGGAAAATTCCACATAATTAACTCCTATTTCAGTCCAAGCTGTTTTTTGATGGCTTCGAGAGTTCCTTTTTTCAAGTCAGTGGCGTGCATTGGCAAAACGGACTGGTGGCCATTCAAATAAACTTTTAAATGACTACCTTTGCCGGGCGCAAAGGTAGCACCTTGTTTTGCAAGCCAATGTTTGAATTCTTTGCTTTTCATAAATTCGTCTCTCTCCTACTTCATTCCTGGATTGAATTAAGAGGATTGCCTTTGGTACCATCGCCAATTTTTCCATCAGCATCGAATAATCCAAGTTCAGGTAATTATTTACTAAAATGCAAAATACCCCAATTGAGATATCCATTTTTTCCGGCTTCTACCCAATGTTTCAACCCACGTTTTTGATGTTCAATGTAGTCTTTACCACAGGCTTTGAGGAAGGCTTCATACTGAGTGTTTATCTCTTCCAGAAGACGCGCATAATGCTTAGTTAATTGTTCTGTCAGTTCAATCACTTGAACTTCTTGAAATCCCAAAGTTGTCGCAGTATTTCTGTAAAAGTTAAAGGATGACAGCGAGTCTAAATGAATCCTCTCTAAAAGAGGTTGGAGGACTTCGGTTGGACAGTCATCGCTCTTCATTGGATCGGTAAAGATAAAATGACTTCCCTTTTTAAGAACCCGATAAACTTCTTGAAGCATTTTCACGCGATCACTACTGAAGAGTAAAGCATCTTGGGACCAAACAACATCATAGTGTTCATTTGGTGAGGGTATTTCTTCAAAGCTACCCTCAATGACTCGAATTTGTGAATCAAGTCCCTGTTTTTGATTTAACTCACGGTTGCGTCTATTTTGTCCTTCACTCAGATTGAGGCAATCGACAAAACAGTTAGCGGTGTTGGCAAGATAGCGTGCAGCACCACCATAGCCAGCTCCCATATCTAAAACGATGCTTGATTCATTGAATGGAACCTGCGAAGCCATTTTCTCAACCGTTTTATACATTGCTTGGTGTATAGATTCCTGCCCATCGTACAACCCAATGCTACAGTGATCACTGTGGTTATAGATAAGTGTCTGAAATGATAGCACTTCATTGCTATTATAGTAGTCGCGTGTCCTTGAAACAACGGATGCTGGTTGCATATTTTACCTCATAATAATAAAAGAGAATTAACCGGTATTAACTCAGATTTATTGTATTGATAACCTATTAGAGAGCCATGATTATCTGTTTGTAAAGAACGATAACCAAATGCCAAATCAAGTGTGACGTTGGCAATGATTTCTAGTGGATCAAGCCATGAAAGGGCTAGTTTTTCTGTTTCGTAGAACCCGACAGATAATTCACTGCATCCCGCAATCACTATTTCAGCACCGAGCGAAGCCAAATAATCAACAATGCTTCTTAAACTTTTTTGGGCGGGTGGTGAAATTTGGGAGCCGGTTGCTTTGATTCCCCAACTCAGATCATAAATTGTGTTCATAACCAATTTCTGGAATTCCGAGCCTAGCTGAAGAGATATAGGAATAAAGCCAGCTTTGACTAAACTGTTCTGATACAATTGAGCTTGTAACGTGCCATCTGTGCTAAGAATCCCAATTTTATTGGTATCGTGATAATTTTCAACTAAAAATTGAGTGGTACAGTCGATAAGGTGAATCCAAGGAATTTGAAGCTGTGACTGAACCTGCTCATAAAAAGCGTGAGCGGTATTGCAAGGAATGACTAAAAAATCCACCCCAGCTGATTCTAATAATTTTCCATACTTAATAAGCCAAGGGACACAGTCCACTTTTCCTAATAAGCTTTCAGTACGATCAGGGATATTTGCAGCATTGATAAGGAGCCATAAGGGATGATCTTGATCTCGCTCAGTACCTCGTTTAGTGCTTTGTTCAATCAAAATCTGCTCAAAGGTTGTGTGAGCTAAAGGCCCCATACCGCCAATAATACCGGGTATTGTTTTTTGTCTGCCTTTGGGATAAACCATATAGAGGATTCCAAAATAATAAATCAGTCACTTCTTAGCACGAATAAAGTAGATCTTTTGATATAACCCCCCTTCTTTTTCAATGAGAGGCTCTGGTTGCCCTTGTTCTTTAGCAAATTGTTTAATTTGAGACAAAAAGGGTAAATAGTAATCAGATACTAACAGATCAATCCGCTTTATCACAGCCCAATTTGCATCGCCTCGTGTTTCCCAATCAATAGCGTAATCAAGCGGATCATCACCGTCAGCTTGAACACCCTTCCCCCAATATTGATTGAGCAGTTCATAAGTGAGTTTAGAACCCTGTTTGCTCGTGCTTATGAACAACATCTCCCCTCCTGATTTGAGGAAATATCGTCCTTGAGTGATCAAGGCATCATTGACAATTCTACCGCCTTGACCATTAAGATTCCAATCACCGGCTGACAGTCTTTTAATATCGCCTGATTCTAAATCAGGCGCAGTAGGTGGATTGGAATAAATTATATCCACTTGTCCCTCAATTTCTGGATGTCCTTTAATGGCATCAAAGCAGTCTGACTCAATGGCATAAAGCTGCTCAGGATTGAAATTATTTAATGCCCAGTTGTGTTTAGTCATCATAATGGCATTGGGATTTAGATCAGTGGCAATGACTTTAGCAGCACCACTTTTCTGGGCAATAACTGATAGGAAACCAGAACCCGACGCCAAATCCATAACAACTTTTTCGTGACAGCCATCTGAGGCAATGAGTTCTGCCATTTGAATCGCAAATGGCGTAGGTGACCAAACCGCTTGATGGGTTTCTAGTAGCAGATTTGTATCGATATGATTGAGTTCAACATTCAAAATTGTACCAGATTCAACTGACTGATAGTCAGCATATTTTTCTGGGTCATAAGTTATTGGCGTTTGGGATGTACTTCTCATGTTTTCTAAGCTCCTAGTTGCTAATTAATCTGAACACTTGAGGACTTGATAGCAATACTTGCTTGCTAACCAGAATAGCAATTTTATTATTATCTATGCTGTTGAGTTGAGGAATGCTGAGCTTCATTATCTTCGCCATGCTTTAGCAAAGGCAACATGGTATTGCCCAAACCAACCACTTTTCCCATGTAATACGTTGCCATGCCACCAACAACGCCAAGATGGAAAAAGAATAGTCCCCCTAAACATATCACACCGGGCATTATTGCAAGCCAATAATTGGTACGCATATTGGATTCAAAAGCATGAGCAATCTCAAATAATGACTTGAGTTTGTTCAAATTACCGTCCATCAAAATTATCTGAGCGGTATCCGTTGCGGCCGTTGAGGCACCACGAAGCGAGATAGAGACATTGGCTTGTTTTAAGGCAATGGCATCGTTAATGCCATCGCCAACAAAACCAACAAATTTGCCCTTTGCACGAAGCCCAGCAATCAAATCGGCTTTTTGCTCTGGTAGGGTTTCAGCGAAATAATGCTCAATACCTAACTCTCGGGCAAGTTGTCGAGTCGGTTGTTCGTGATCGCCTGAAATGATGTACAGTGAGATGCCTTTTCCTTTCAAATAGTTGATGATTTCCCTAGCCTCTGGACGGATAGAGGGTTGCAATTCTAACACACCACCCAGTTGCTCATTCAATGCCACATAAACCAATGAATGTCCTTGTGCCTTACATTGGGTTGGGAGGCTTTCCACTTCTTTTGGCAAGCTAATACCCTCTTGCTGCATAAAACGGGCACTACCCACTCGGACTACCGTTTCTCCGAGCTT
>JBDLJY010000130.1:0-16722 GCA_039714115.1 Pseudomonadota bacterium
AAAAAAATCCGATTTTTTCAAAAAATCGGATTTTTAACTGAGTATCATTAATGGCATTGCTCTAAACAAGCCCTCAAACGTTGAGCCGTGTTCTGGACCTGCTCCCCGAGATAAGAGGCATGCTCTCCTGGTAGCTTATAAATTTCCAAACCCCTCACCGCCAGATTCTCCCAACCCAAGGTCGGATCCTGCATCTGCTTCGACAAACCCTCTGTTACCAGTAAGACAAGGGTATCAGGATAAACTTTCGGCCTGTAACGCCGGAGAGTGTTTATATGGGCATCCATCCTTTCTTGTTGAATTTGCTGAACTTGGGGAATGTCATTCCGGGTAAACACTCTCCCTATCGCCTTTTTCGCTTTATCAAACAGATAGGGTAACAGCTTCTTTGGTGCAAGTTGCGGGACAGTCTTCCAGTGATGCTTGAGTCTGGCTTTCCAATGATGTAGTTCTAAAGTTTTATAGACTGGATAAGTAACATAAGACATTCCTTTTAAAAGTACAGTGTCTATCAAAACTAATAGGCCCACTTTTTGACCTTGTGCCTGGAGCTGTTGAGCCATTTCAAAAGCCACCAATCCGCCAATACATTCGCCACCCAACAAGTAGGGGCCCTCAGGTTGGACAGTCCTGACTTCATTGAGGTAATCAGTGGCCATAGCCTCAACGTCGGAGTGAGGACTCTGTTTTCCATCCCAGCCGCGTGCTTGTAGCCCATAAACTGGTTGTTCTTGTCCCAACAAATACACTAGCTTGGTCAAATGGATCAGTTCCACTTCGCCGCCCCCGCCACCCGGCACGATAAAAAAAGGTTTCTTAGTGCCACTGGGCCTAATTGGCACGATATAAGACCACTGCTTAGATTCTTGAGGCGATAATATTCGCTCAGTTTCAATACATTTGGCGAGTTCAGCTATGGTGGGGAATTCAAACAGGCGGCGTATCGGTAGCTGAACCAGGAACACTTCCCGTACCCGACTGATGAGACGCGCTGCTGCCAGGGAATGACCGCCTAATTCAAAGAAATTGTCGTGGATATTGATTTGGCTCGGCCCGAGCTGGAAGGACTCAATACCGAGTATCTCAACCCAAATACATGCCAACCTTTCTTCGATCAGAGTACGGGGGGGCACAAATGCACCATCTCGCGGCAATCTGACCGTATCGGGCGCGGGCAGTGCGCTGCTGTCTATCTTACCGTTAGGGGTCAACGGCATCGCTTCAATCGGGACGAAAGCGTTTGGTATCATGTAATCGGGTAGTCTCTCTTTGAGGAAGCTGCGTATCGTTTCAATCGCTGGTTCTGATTTTCCGAGTACCAGATAAGCAACTAAACGCTTGTCCTGAGAGGAATCTTCATGGACGATGACAACGTTCTCTTGCACAGCCGGGAGTTGTGCCAGCACCGCTTCGATTTCGCCAAGCTCAATACGGAAACCACGAATCTTAACCTGATTGTCAAAGCGCCCCATAAATTCAATGTTACCGTCAGGAAGGTAGCGGGCTAAGTCGCCGGTTTTGTAGAGGCGTACATCAGGATCATCGCTGAATGGATTAGGAATAAATTTCTCAGCAGTTAAGTCATGACTATTGAGATAGCCTCGGGCAAGTCCAGCACCGCCGATGTATAATTCACCCGGTACGCCCACCGGCACCGGTTGAAGAAGGGCATCCAGGATATAAACTTGAGTGTTAGCGATGGGACGACCTATTGGGACGGATGTACCTATTTGGCTTTCGGTGATGGAACAGCAACATGTAAACGTCGTGTTTTCCGTCGGGCCATAACCATTAATCAATTGACAATCTTTGAGCCCTCCTAACACCTTGCGGACATGTGGCACTGATAGCACATCACCCCCGGCCAATAGTTGACGCACGGATCTTAAATCTTCCAGCCGCTCTTCTACCATCAGATGAAACAAACCCGCCGTGAGCCACAGCGTGGTGACTTGGTGTTGCCCAATGACGCGCCCCAAGTCTTTTAGTGAAGGCGTGTGGGGAGGCATAAGGATTAATTTGGCACCGTTAAGCAGACTGCCCCAAATTTCAAAAGTGGAGGCATCAAACGAGAGGGGCGCGAGTTGTAGGAAGACTTCATCCGCCGTCAAATTGACGTAATTTGTTTCCTTGACTAAACGCACCACGCCGCGATGGATGATATTCACTCCCTTGGGTTGACCGGTAGAGCCAGAAGTGTACATCACATAAGCCAAATTCGTCGGCTTAACCCCACTTTTCGGATTGTCGTCGCTACCGAACGTTGCATCTAAGCAAACAATGGCTTTTTGATGGGCTGGCAATCTCTCCACCAAATTATCGGTAGTAATAAGCACCTTGGCATTTTCTAACATAAAAGCTAAACGGGCAACCGGATAAGTGGGCTCTAAAGGCAAGTATGCCCCTCCCGCTTTGAGAATCCCTAGCAATCCTATAACCATATCAATGGAGCGTTCTACGCAGAGAGCAACCAGCACCTCGGGTTTGACACCGAGAGTTTGTAAGTGATGTGCCAATTGATTAGCTTTTTGATTCAAAGCGGCATAGCTCAGGTGTTGGTCTTCAAACACCACCGCGATGGCATCGGGGGATCGTTCTACTTGTTCCTCAAACAATTGATGAATACATTGATCTTGGGGATAGTCAGTCGCCGTATCGTTCCAAGCCCTCAGTTGCTCATATTCGGCTTCCGTCAGTAACGCTTGAGTGGCTTGTTGTGAGCTAATGCCTTCTAATAAAGTTTGGAAATGGCCCATCATGCGCTTGATGGTCGCCCTTTCAAATAAATCTGTGTTGTATTCTAGTGTGCCTTCCAGCCGATCTGCCGTTTCCTCCAGTGACAAGGTGAGGTCAAATTTGGCGATAACGCTTTCCAATTCTAAAGCTGTTAAGGTGAGCCCCGGTAATTCTAAATGCTCCATCGGCGCATTTTGTAACACGAACATTACTTGGAAAAGTGGCGTGTGGCTCAGGGTGCGTTCCGGTTTAAGTTCTTCAACTAATTGCTCGAAGGGAAGATCTTGGTGGGCATAAGCTTCGAGGGCAACCCGTCTGACACGCTTCAGTAATTCGTCAAAACGCGGATGACCAGAGAGATCAAGGCGTAAAACCAGCGTGTTCACAAAAAAGCCAATCAGTGGCTCGATTTGATGGTGAGTGCGATTGGCGATGGGGGTGCCTATCACAATATCGTTTTGGCCACTGTAACGAGACAGTAAGGTGGCAAAAGCTGAGAGCAGCGTCATAAACAGGGAAGTTCCGAACTGCTGGCTCAGGGTTTTCAATTGGCTTGTCAGATCGGGCGAGAATTGCAGTGACTCGGTTTGTCCTTGATAGCGTTGAATCGCTGGACGCGGATGATCAGTGGGCAGTTCAAGTAAGGCAGGTGCGCCCGCGAGTTGTTGTTTCCAGTAGTCGAGTTGTTTTTCAAGAATTTTTCCTGTCAACCATTGCCGTTGCCAGTGGGCAAAGTCGGCATATTGGATGGGCAGCGGTGCTAAGGGGGAGGGTTGGCCTTGAGAAAATGCTGTATAAAGCGTTGATAATTCTCGGTTAAATATGCCTTTTGACCATCCATCGGAGATGATATGGTGCATGGTCAATACTAGAATGTGTGACTCAGGGCCTAACTGTAGCAAGCTTGTGCGGAATAAGGGCCCCTTGGATAAGTCAAAGGGACGTTGTGCCTCTTGATTCGCTAATTGTTGTACTTTTTTTAGCCTTTCTTTTTGTGGTAATTTTTGTAAGTCTATTTCTGATAATTTGTAAGTGTTTGATGAGAATTGAGCAAGAGGAGTACCATTAAAACAGCTACGCAAACTTTCGTGACGCTGCACGATTTCCTGTAGGCTTTGTTCAAGAGCGGCCCGGTGTAGTGGCCCTTCTAGGCATAATGCCGTTGACAGGTTATAGATGACATTTTCACCTTCCAGTTGATCTAAGAACCAGAGTCTTTGTTGTGCAAAGGATAAGGGCCGTGGTTGGTCCCGCTTGAGAGGTGTGATTGGGGGCAGTGCTTGGTCACGGTGAATGACTTTAAGCTGTTCACTCAAGCCGGCTATGGTTGGTGACTCAAATAAGTGGCGCAGTGGCAGTTCGACCGAAAAGCTGTCACGGAGACGTGATACGATTTGTGTAGCGAGTAGAGAATGGCCGCCTAGTTCAAAAAAGTTGTCGTGAATGCCAACTTTTTCAACTCCTAAAACGGATGACCAGATACCAGCCAATAGCTCTTCCTCTGGAGTACGTGGTGCCACAAAGGGATTTTCTGATAACTGATAACCCTGATTAAGCAGGGCGTGGCGATCTATCTTGCCGTTAGGGGTTAGCGGCAATTCTTCCATCGGCACAAAGGCGGATGGTATCATGTAGTCGGGTAGCCGATCTTTGAGGAAACCACGTAATTCATTATTATTAAGTTGTCCTTGGTGAGGGACGAAAAAGGCGACTAAACGTTTTTCATGGACGATAACGGCATTTTCTCGCACGGCAGGATGTTGAACCAACACAGCCTCAATTTCTCCCAATTCGATACGGAACCCACGAATTTTGACCTGATTATCAATTCGACCTAAATATTCAATATTGCCATCGGGGAGATAACGGGCTAAGTCGCCGGTTTTATAAAGGCGTGAACCCTCGCTGAAGGGGTTTTTGATGAATTTTTCGGCGGTCAACTCTGGGCGATTGAGGTAGCCGCGAGCTAAGCTAGCACCGCCGATGTGTAACTCACCTCGCACGCCGATGGGAACTGGATTATTGTAGGTATCTAAAATGTAGACCGTCTTGTTAGCGAGAGGACGGCCAATAGGAATAGGATGCGTTTTCCCGTCAAACTGAGAAGTGATTTCAAAAGTCGTTGTCGTTATGGTTGCCTCGGTTGGGCCATAAGCATTGATGAGACGGATTGAATTCATCGGGGGCCATTCCGGCAACATCACATCTCCACCAACGATGATCAATTTGAGGGAGTTGTTCAGTACGAATTCTGGCAAATTGAGCCACTGTTGCCAATAGGCGGGAGGTATATTAACGACAGTGATTCCATTTTTGACGATTTGATGAGAAAATTCGGCTATCGTCCATATTTGGCTACCTCGTAAAATTAACCTAGCACCTGTAATAAGGGTAGAAAAGATTTGCTCTAACGAGGCATCAAAATTGAGAGAGGAAAATTGAAGCACTCGGTCACTAGATACCAGTTGATAATAAGATTGGACAACACGGCAATGGTCAGCAATAGAATGGTGCAGAATCATCACGCCTTTTGGTTTGCCAGTTGATCCAGAGGTATAAATCACATAAGCCAAATTTTCTGGCCTAACCCCACTTGACGGATTCTCGGTACTTAATTGTGACAGTGCCGAAGCCTCGGCATCTAAGCAAACCACCAGTGCTGTCGTTTCTGGTAATCCCTCTTTTAAACTTGATTGAGTCAACAACACCGACACTTGTGCATCTTCCAACATAAAGGCTAAACGCGCCGCCGGATAAGCCGGATCAAGCGGCAAGTATGCGCCCCCAGCTTTGAGAATGCCTAACAGCCATAAGATCATTTCACAGGAGCGTTCTATGCAAAGCCCAACCAGCACCTCGGGTTTGACGCCGAGAGTTTGTAAGTGATGTGCCAGTTGATTGGCTTTTTGATTTAAAGCTGCATAGCTCAGGTGTTGGTCTTCAAACACCACCGCGATGGCATCGGGGGTGCGCTCCACTTGCGCTTCAAATAGGTGATGAATACATTGGTTTTGAGGATAGGCTACCTGCGTCTGGTTAAATTCGACCAATAGGCGTTGTTTTTCTTCAACAGAGAGCAAATTAACGCGATGTATGGATTGTGAACTATCCTCTAAACAGGCATCGAACACGTTAAGAAAATGTTGAATGGCGAGCGGGCGTTGTTCTTCATTGAAAACGTCGCAATGGAAATCAAAGTCAATCGTGAAGTTTCCAGACAAAGCATAATCGCGAATTTGAATATCTAAGCTATCATTGCCATGCCCAGTATGAATCCAGTTAGACTCCACCGGGGTTTCATGGAAACTCGGAAATGACTCGGTATGATAATTTAACATCACCTCGTAAACGGGCTGCTGTGAGGGATTTCTGATGACATATTGACTATATCGAAAACTCTCGAAAGTTATTTTGGCAATTTTACGAGTGAGGGATGTGAAGTTGTCATTTTCTTCAATTTCAATGTGCAGCGGCAAGACTTGCATAAAAGAGCCTATCGTTTCTTTGTGTGCTTTTGAGCGCCGATTATGTAATGGCACTCCAATTGATAGGCGTTGATTGCCACTGATACGGTGAAGATAGGTGGCTAAAATGGCTAAAAACAGATTAAACCGAGATGCGTCGTTTTTTAACGTGATGACTTTTTGGGTTCGCTCAACACCTAATTGAATTGTTCGCCTTTGGACATGCGTTGTCCGTTTAACCGGCTTTTTGCCGTAGAATGTCAGGGGTTCTATGGGGTTTGCGAGTTTTTTTTGCCAATAGTCTCTTGCCTTGAGATAGCGTGAAGAATTTCGGTATTCTCGATCATAATCAATGTAGTCTTGAAATTGAGGCAGTTTGACGTGATCCTTTAGAGAAAGGGCGTAGAATTTGGAGACTTGTTTTAGGATTAATGATAACGATAAACCATCTGAGATGATTTGATGGGTATTGAGATACCAGACAAATTGATCCGGTGACATTTTGATGAGTACCGAATCAAATGAGCATTTTTCCAAATCAAATGGCATAAGAGAGCGCTTATCTGCCCAAGTTTGTAGCTGGTTTTTTGTTTGTGAAAAATCTAAATATTCTACGGTATAAAAAAAAGGGGCGATGATCTTCTGCTGAGGAATACCGTCTTTTTCTTTAAAGACTGTCCGCAAAGCATCACTCGAATTAATCAAGGTTTGGAATGCTTGTTGGAATGCGGCTAATTTGATGGGCGCTGCAATCGTAAAAGTGAACGCATTATGATAGATCGCTGGATTCAATTGATGACCTAACCAAATCAGGCGTTGATTTGCGGTCAAGGGTTCTGTCGAGTCTATGCACATTTTTTTTGGCATCTATCTGTGTGAAATTTCTGGACCGTCCAAGATAAATCTTGGACTCCTAAACCAATGGTAAGACTTTTACCATAATTTTATGTGCAAGGTATGCCTTGCACTCCTTATCACCATTGATAACTTTTGAGTTTATTTGTGATTACCAAATTACGTAATATTGCTATTATTGCCCATGTTGATCATGGCAAAACCACCCTTGTTGATAAACTTTTACAACAGTCAGGGACATTAGGAAACCGTAGCGGCAACGTTGAGCGAGTGATGGATTCTAATGATTTAGAAAAAGAGCGTGGCATTACTATTTTATCTAAAAATACTGCGATTCGTTGGCAAGATTATCGGATTAATATTGTCGATACGCCCGGACATGCCGATTTTGGGGGCGAAGTTGAGCGCGTTTTGTCAATGGTGGATTCGGTGCTATTGTTGGTTGATGCGGTGGAAGGTCCAATGCCGCAAACCCGTTTTGTCACCCAAAAAGCCTTGGCGCGTGGTTTATGTCCTATTGTGGTGATTAATAAAATTGACCGCGACGGGGCTCGTCCTGATTGGGTGTTAGATCAAACCTTTGAGTTATTTGACAGTTTGGGGGCGGACGATGCCCAATTGGATTTTCCCGTGGTTTATGCCTCGGCACTTAATGGCTATGCCAGTGAAGACAACGATGTGCGCGAGGGGGATATGCAGCCCTTGTTTGAAGCCATTATTAAACATGTGCCGATTCCCGATGTTGATCCCGATGAGCCGTTTCAGTTACAAGTCAGTGCCTTGGATTATTCCAGTTATGTCGGAGTGATTGGCATAGGGCGTATTAACCAAGGGCGGATTAAAACCAATACCGCTGTCGTTATTATTGATGCACAAGGCAGTCAACGTCAAGGGCGCGTGTTGCAAGTGCTGGGTTTTCATGGTTTGGAGCGGGTGGAATTACCTCAAGCCACCGCGGGCGACATTATCGCGTTTACTGGCATAGATAAGTTAAACATTTCCGACACGCTTTGTGATCCGGAGCATGTTGTCCCTTTGCCCGCTCTGACGGTGGATGAGCCGACGGTGAGTATGACTTTTCAAGTTAACACTTCGCCATTTTCAGGAAAAGAGGGCAAATATGTGACTTCTCGCCAAATCCGTGAACGTTTACAGCGCGAATTGTTGCATAACGTTGCCTTGCGCGTCGAGGAGACTGATGATCCGGATAAATTTTTGGTGTCGGGGCGCGGAGAATTGCACTTGGGGATTTTGATTGAAAATATGCGCCGTGAAGGCTATGAACTCGCCGTTTCTCGCCCCAAGGTGATTATAAAAGAAATTGATGGGGAGCGATGTGAACCTTATGAAAGTCTGACGGTGGATGTTGAACAAAGCCATCAAGGGGCGGTGATGGAGTTGTTGGGGGGGCGTAAAGCGGAGTTGGTGAATATGCAGCTCGAAGATCGGGTGCGCCTTGATTTTACGATTCCGGCACGCGGATTAATTGGTTTTCGCACTGAATTTTTGACGGCAACTTCTGGCACGGGGCTACTGTATCATGTATTTGAGCGTTATGCGCCCATCAAGCCGGGTGAGATTGGGCAGCGTATCAACGGTGTTTTAATTTCCAAGGGTGAGGGCAAGAGCTTGGGTTATGCGCTGTTTAATTTGCAAGAACGAGGCCGCTTATTTATAGGGCACGGCGAAGAGGCTTATGAGGGGATGATTATTGGCATCCATTCACGGAGCAATGATTTAGTCGTCAACCCGCTCAAAGCGAAACAATTGACGAATATTCGCGCTGCTGGCACTGATGAAAATATTTTGTTGACGCCGCCGATTCGGATGAGTTTGGAGCAGGCGATTGAGTTTATTGATGATGATGAATTGGTGGAGGTGACACCGAAAGCGATTCGTTTGCGTAAGCAATTCTTGAAGGAACATGAGCGTAAGCGGGCTGCGCGATCTGTTAAAGCATAAGTACCTTGTTGGACGCGGAGCGTCCAGGCAGGCATCAATGCCATTAAGTTAAGCTCCATAATCAGGCTGACAAGTATCCAAAACCTGGCAGGTCGTTGTAAACTCCGATTGACCTGACAGGTTTTTGACACCTGTCAGGTTTGTCTTAACTTAATGGCATTGAGGCAGGCATTCCCACGCAGAGCGTGGGAACGAGAAAAAATAATCTCTAAATTTGACTTTTAGGAGAATTTCATGAAACAAGTTGCGCCATTACGTTATGATGTCATTTTCAAAAAGGCTTTTAGTCAACCGGAGATGTTCACCGCCTTAGTCAGCGATCTTCTTGATATCCAACTTGAAATTGACGAAGTGAAAAATGACAAGGTTTTTATTCCCTCGGTGGGCAAGGTGGCTACCCGATTTGATTTATTCGCCGAAGATAAAAAGAATCGGGTCATTGTCGAAGTGCAACATGCTCATTATTCCGACACTTTTGAACGTTTTGTCTATTATCAATGCAGTGCGATGGTAGAAACGATTGCTAGTTCAAATAATTATAGTTTTCCTGTCACTGTCATCACTTTAGTTTTTTTTACGGGCAAGAAAACGCCGAGTCCCGATAGCGGTATTTTGGTTCATGATTTTGAACCGAGAGATTTTGTGACTGGTAAGGTGATTGATGGGGTTTATAAGCGTAAACATCGACTCATTTTTGTCTTTACTAACGGAGTCCAAGATTTATCTTGGACTCCAACCCCCTCGAACCATTAAATTTCAATGAAAGTTGAAAATGTTAAAATACTTTTCAAGAGCAACAATTTCAGGAAATGACTATGTCTTATGGTAAATTTAAATCAGTCGAAGAAGTGGCAACAAAATTTGATATTAAAGTTGCGGATAGAACAACGTTTTTAGAAGAAAGAAATCTTGAAATTTTGGATGCCTTCCTTTCCATGGTGGCAAAAAACCTGATGGATGACACAAACTACGTCACTGAATTTGCTGTTTGCGACGCAATTATCAGACCGATTATTGGGATAGTGGCGGAAAATTACAACTTAAAAGTCTGGTCACATGTACCTTACAATGTAGATGAAGAAAAAGGGCTTGTCGGAGAACCTGACTATTTAATTGCACCTAAAACCAAATATGGGGCAATGGCAAGACCTTCGCTTTGTGTCATAGAAGCCAAAAAAGATGATTTTGAAGATGGCTGGGCACAAGCTTTATCCGAAATGGTGGCATCCTCTCTGCTGGGTACACATATCTGTTATGGCATCGTTACTACAGGGGCTATCTGGCAATTTGGCAAACTAGAAAAAAGTGTTTTTGTCATAGATAGCAGATATCTATCCGCCACCACTGAGTTGCAACGGGTTTTTAACACAATCAATTGGATATTTCATAAAATATCGTAGCTGAAAATGTTAATCAAGTTAAAAATTTTATTTTAGGCGTTTTGCAAGAGGCTCTTATTGATAATCTATAACCAAAACGTTAGATAAAATGATATTTTTACCTAATGAACTATAATCCTTTGTTTTCCATTTTTTGTTATATAACATGCCATAATTATATGTTCCCATATCCAGATTCAACGCGATTTGGGCATCATATTGTTCTTTTAAGGTTTTTGCCAGCGCGTGGAGAGTTATAATCTGTTCCAAGGAATCATAAACATGTATTCCCCCATCTGCTGTTCCAAAGAGAACTCTTCTACGAAACCGTTTCGAGTTCTTGCGCTCTGTCGTCAATATTTTACCTTGGTTAATAAGAAGATGTGACTGTATCACAGTCAGCTTTTCTCTTGAGGCGATTTTTAGAAAATATCTATAATCTTCATAAGATTTATGGAGATTAAATTGTCTAAATTGGTAGTTTATTTGATTCACATCAGCTAGATGGATTTTGCCATCAGAATCAATAATTAAAAATCCATCCCATTTTTGCAGTGCTGGATTGATAATTTTTCCCTTGTTAATGGCTAATCCCGCTGGTATTTTTAAGAGAGAAGTGTAGCCTCCCGTTACAATCAATCTCCTTGAACTAAAATCTTTCAAAGGTTTCAGAAAAGACTTGACGGATGTTAATACTTTCCGATTAAAAACCATACTTGCTTGATAAGCCGAATGAGAAGGTAATGATGTGAGGATATTTTTACCACTCACTGTCTTACTTGAGTCATATTTTTCCTTGCCATCAAAAAAATGAGGCAGGTAATCTCTAAAAAAGTACCGATAATCATAAGGGATATTTTGCTTATGTATGTAATCTTTATATGAAGACGCAACCGCTACTTTCCCATCTAAAGACTGTATAGAGGAATAGAGTCTTTCATGGGCTTGTTGAATGCCTCCCTGATTAACTTCTTCTATGAAATTTTCATAGATTTCTATCAAGTTAAGACTGATACTCTTTTCCCCAGAACCTAAAAGATTAGAGAAAAAATCCCAAGAATTACTGTTTTGAGAGACCATAATGCCTAACACAAAAATCAGTGGCAAAAAAATAAATTTACTCACCCTATTAATCTGTTTAATACTACATTTTGGACAAATCATCTTTTTCTCCTCTAATTGCGAGTATATACAATCAAGTTGGTTGCTGAATTAATGTTGATAGGGCCTACCATCTTATGAAGCAATTGACTCTTATGATCAAAAACCTTCAGAATATCATAGGAGCCTACATCCAAATTCAGTATGGCTTCTATTTTTCTGTTGCGCCTTAACATATCATATATCTCCTTTGAAAGTACACCCAAGTTAGATCTATGGGGAATATGGAAAATGACATGATAAAGCTGATTCGTTTTTTTATCACGAACCATAGCCAAAATACGACGCTCTCTTAATTGCGTTTTCGCATTTTTGTGATTGCTCAATAATTGATCGCTGAAAGCTAATAGTTGAGTTTGAAAGAGAGTCGCTTTATATTTTTTACACCAATTAAGAAGCTTGGAGTAGTCTATCAAATTCTTATTAGGGCTCAAGTTAAAAGCTTGCCCATGTCCAGTCGGTAATTTGACCGTTTTCCGTTTGAGATTTATGACCCGTATTCCACCATTTTTTTCTACAATCACTAAACCGTCTCTATCAGGCATGAGAACACCATTGACAATGTTGCCACTTTCTACCGTTAATCCTTCTGGTTGACTAGAATTATTGGTAAAACCACCACTCGTTACTAAAACCACTTTCTTGTTTTGAGTAGCAACCCAATGCTTATATTTTTGAGTAACCGTTTGTTGATTTGTTTTGTAAGCAAAATATTTGGCTTTAATGTCAGGGCGTTTTAACCAAATGCTATATCCAATATGTTTGTTATCTTTTTTGACACTCAATATATTAACCGCGTAGTCGCCCCCGCCAATCGGGTAATATTTTTTGTAGTCAGATAGTTTTAATGAACTAACTTCTTCATCGCTAAAAGTTTCTGTGATTTTTTTTTGTACACGATCCAAAATATATTCAAAATTGCCTTTTTTCATGTTTTTGAACAATTTCTCAAAAGTACTTTGCTCTATGCTAAGGTAAGTTCTGTTCCTTTTTAGGCGTTCAATGAGTTGTTTATTATCCTGTTGCTTTTGGTCAAAATTGCCGCTTTTTATTGCCTGTTCGATTTTACGCGCTACTTTTCCGAGTATGTAATAGCCTATAATTTCATAAGCTTCATTAGCGCGACGACTGATAAGTTTTTTGCGGGAACTGATATAAGCTTCCCCAATTCCTATTTTTGCTTTCAATTGCGAAAGATACACGGGGTATAAATTAATAAAATTTTCCCCCAAGTAGTACAAAAAATCATCCCCTATTCCCTGTTTTTTGTTCAGGTAATTACGGTGTTTTTGGAGTATTTTGAAGTTGGTGAAAGAAACCTTTTGCAAGTATTTTTTATAGGGAAATTTTTGTAAAAATTTTTCATTGCTTTGGGAACGATTTTTTCCGTAGTAGCTTTTTAGATCAAACGAGCTATTTTCTTTTTGCCTGGGCAATGAATGACATTTAGAAATATAAGCAAAAGGTTTTTCTCCCTGATATTTTTGTTGACACCATTCATCGCCAATTGGATAACGACAATCATGTTTTGGAATATTAATATCTAAACAAAAGGCGAGTGCCGAATTAACAAGCAAAATTAATGGAATAATTAGGTATTTGACTCTCATTTTTGTGCCGCCTAAATTATATAGTTACTCACGCACCGCCCATCCGCAGGCTGAGTTACGCCTTGTCTCAACCCTATCCTTGAACTCATCCCTTAGATCAAGCTCATTTGAACATCCAATTTATCCAACAGCCATTGCCAAGCATGACCATAATCTTTTTTTAACTTGGCCCAGCCTAACCACGCTCTTTGTGTTACATTGTGGCAAAGGCCAACAAAACAAGTGGATCGAGCTATACGGCAAAGGCTCAAAAAGCTTTAAAACCTCAGCAACCACTTTTACCCCGCTGGGTCTAAAATTTGTTCAGCGAGCGTAGCCTGGATTAAATGTAGGGTGCGTACTCCGCACAAATAAAGACCATCTTGTCACGTATAATTGATCTACATTGACAAAAAGGTGCGTAGGACGCACCCTACTTGCTTGAAATGACAGGGAAACTGATTTTGCGAAGGTATTGAGTAAAAAGACCTTATTCATATCTTTATTTTATAAAACTTATGCATTGACAACTCATATAAAAATATGTTGAGGCAGGCTTCTCTGCCGGACGGGGTTGCAAACCCAATGCCATTAAGTTAAGAGCCATAATCAGGCTGACATGTATCCAAAACCCATGACGTTGTAAACTCAAGGGCGTCGAAAAATTCACCTGACAGGTTTTTGACACCTGTCAGGTTTGTCTTAACTTAATGGCATTGGGTTGCAAACCCCGTCCTGCACAGCTTGTTTTTGTACTAAAATCAATAATTTGCTGTTTATCATACTGGCATTGCTCTCGATGAGACGTTTACGCTAAAAAATGACATTATGATTCCTTACATCCAATTGCATGAATTTGAAGCCCTATTGTTTGCGGCTCCCGAAAAGTTTGCCGCTGCTTATCCCAATAGGCTTGATAAAGTTCAACAACTTATAAAAATACGCTCACAGTTTAAACCATTTTGCCGGAATACGAAAAAAAGACGGCAGGTTCTCTAAAACGTTGCTGCTAGACCTCGAAACGGCATCATTAGTATTTTTATTTAATTAAATCAATAATTTATTATCAATCAATCTGGCATTGACCCTACACTTGCTAACCATTTATCGAATAAGAATAACCGTTTATCGGTTATCCAATATGCTGTAGTGATTTTTTGATTTACACTTTCCTCTCATCGGCGCTTATCGAACCAAATATTATATTAAGTAAGTATTTTAAAAATCAATAAGTTAATATCGCTTAGAGGGTATTGATCAGTTTGGTAATAGCACTTTCCACTACCCTGAAGGGACAGCACCTGTTATTACAATGCCAGTATGATAAACCGATATTGTAGCCCACCAGATGTTTTCGAGGCAAAAGTTTTCGCGGCAGCGAAAGTTGCCCACCAGCCCCGAGAAGGTGGGCAAAAAGGGCAACCATAGTAGGGGCGGGCGTAGGGGCAAAAGCTAGAAATCAGAGCTAAAAGCTGAGTCATTTATCGGTACGATCCATTCGTCGGTTAAAAACTACCGTTTGTCAGTATTCTGTTTAATATTAAATATTGGAGCATGTAGGGTGGAGGGCTATTTGAAAATGATGGGTAAAATTTTAGATTCTAATAAGGTGGCTGAGCACCCCTATGTCCAATGCCATTAAGTTAAGCTCATGTAGCGTATCCACCAAAATTATCAAAATAATCAGGTGGATACGCTATCGCTTAATCCACCCTACATGTCAATGCCAGTATGATAAACCCCTCAAAATCAGACCTGCCAGGTTTCCAAAACCCAGGTCGTTGTAAGTTAAGGTAAAAATTAACCTGACAGGTTTTTGACACCCGTCAGGTTTGTCTTAACTTAATGGCATTGACCCCTATGTCGCCCTCTGGACCCCTCTACAAACGCGAGCGCCATGAAATGAGCTCTCGTCTCGGATTTTCAACTATGTCGGATTGAAAGTTAAAACTTGGACTCCGACAATAGTTAAATTTTTTTTTACATTAAAAATTTTTTAGACAATACTGATTGTATCAGGTGCTTCAATGCCATTAAGTGAATCCAATGTCAGAAATACATATAAATAAACACATCATCTACGTCACCGGCTTACCCCGCGCTGGCTCTACCTTGCTATGCCAATTGCTGGGCCACCATTCGCAGATTTACAGTACCGGGCACAGTTCACCCCTCTCGCCCGCCTTAAATCAGCTACGTCACCAACTCAGCGATAATGAATTTTTATTGTCACAACTGGATGTGGACTTTGAATTAGGCTATCAACGATTGGTCAATGCCTACCGTGGTTTCATTAACGGCTGGTTTGCTGAAACTGATAAAGTCTGGGTGGTGGACAAAAATCGGGGCTGGCTCAATCAGTTGGATACCGTGTATGGACTCGATCCTGATTGTCGCCTGTTGGTTTGTGTACGTGAACCGGGGCAGATTTATGGTTCCATCGAGGCGCAGCATCAAAAAACTTTGTTGCTAGATTTTCCCGATCATCTCGCCAATTTGTCCCGCTATGCCCGTGCTGATAAGTTGTTTGCCCCAGAGGGCGTGATCGGTGGGCCATTGAAAGCCCTTGAAAGCATACAAGATCTCGAAAATCCCTTACAATCTAGGTTGTATTATGTGATTTTTGAACATTTGATAAGCGAACCTGTGGCGGTGATGCAAGGTATTTATCAATGGCTAGGTTTGCCAAACGCGCCTTTTGAGCCACAAAATTTGTCGGTGAAAAGCCATGAAAGCGATAGCCATTATCGCTTTAAGTACCGGCACCAAACTCATAACCGAATTCAAGCGATAGTCAATCATCCGGTACCAGCGCGGATTAATGCTGAACTGAGAAAAAATTTTGCTTGGTTTTATCAAACTTTTTATCCAGGACTATAGAGAGGTAATATTCATGAAAACATCTAGTGACGCATTCTCGCGCAAGCTGAATCAAAGGGAAGCTTGGTGATACAGAGGAAAATTATAGCGATGTGCGGCAGTTGATTGTTGGGGAATAAGTAAAACTACACGGATAAAAAAGGATAAGTCAAAATCAATTGATTATTAACTGTTTTTAAGCTGTATCCTTTATTATAAATAATCCGTGTAGTTATTGTTTTGGATAAGGATTTGGGAATTGCCTTATTTTGTCAACAACAGATAACAATTTTATATATAAATGTAATTTTTTCAACATTGTTTTCAGTTGCCCTCAATTAGCTGTACTCAGTCGGGAGAATAGTATCTGTGCTGGTGAGTACAACTAATATATATAGGAGTCAAAATGAAGCTGATCTGGAAAAGAGGGGTAAAATTATAGAATATAATAAAAACAATACTTTGCGCGATTGTAATTTTTTATTGTTTTCAAGCAACGGAGCACAAAAGGGCAACCATAAAGGATTGCCCCTACTTTAATTTATATATTTATTAATATGTGCGACTGTGTGTCAGTTAGTTCGTGCGTTTTAAACAAAAAAAACTGTACTGCCGTGAGACTCCTAGTAGGATCAATGCCATATCGTGCCGCATAAAACCATACATGTAGTATCCACCTGATTATTTAATTTTGGTGGATACGCTACCGCTTAATCC
>JBDLJY010000131.1:0-16711 GCA_039714115.1 Pseudomonadota bacterium
AAGTCTCATGTCCGGTTTTGAAGACTGGTCGGGCAATGTGAATTTGAAGCCCAGAACACGAACTGAGGAAAGACCTGAGTTGACCGGCCAAGTTTAACAATTTCAAAGAAATAACGCTGATTGGGCATACTGATTCAAAAGGCAGTGAGGAGTATAATTATATGCTATCACAAAAACGCGCTGTGGCAGTGAGTGCTTATTTGCGACTGGCTGGTGTCAGTGCTAGAATCCGCACGGACGGTAAAGGCGAGAGCGAGCCGTTACAATTGGATAATCCTGCTAGTTATACGCATGCCGAAATTGACGCGCTCAATCGGCGGGTGGAATTTGTGATTCAGTAGGCGATAAATCGCCTACTACGAACCTTAGATAAATCGCCTACTAGGGTTGACAAAACTCCACTGGTCAATATATTGATTGAGAGACCAGCGGGATGTTGGCAATCCCGTGGCACTGTTGTGAGTTTAATATGGGGAGTCGTTATGCAAAACGCTGATCATTACAAATTGCTTTTGGGGCAGTTATTATTGTTGTGGGTTGTCTCTGGATGTGCCACCACCACCACACCTAATCCTGATCCTTTTGAGAGTTTTAATCGCGCTGTCTTCGTCTTTAATGATGGGGTTGATAAAACGATGGTAAAACCCTTGGCAAAGGTCTATCAAACCATCGTGCCTGCGCCTGTTGATAAAGGGGTGAGCAATTTTTTCAGTAATCTTGATGATGTTGTCGTCATTGCCAATGATTTGTTACAGTTTAAGTTTAAACAAGCGGCTTCAGACACGGGCCGGGTTTTACTTAACTCCACTGTAGGCTTATTGGGCTTTGTTGATGTTGCCAGCAAGTTTAACTTGCCCAAGCATGATGAAGATTTTGGTCAAACTTTGGGTTATTGGGGTGTCGGCAGTGGTCCCTATCTTGTTTTGCCAGTTTTGGGGCCAAGTTCAGGGCGTGATGCCTTGGGAGAGGGGGCTGATGCTTTTTTAGATCCGCTTTCTTATTATGCGGGTTCAGAGTTTGATGTAGAGGCTTTGGCACCTTATGCGATCAAAGGTATTGATGGGCGTGCAGATTTGTTAGAGGCTGAAAAAATATTGGATGAAGCCGCTTTAGATAAGTATTCATACTTGCGCGAGGCGTATTTGGCAAGACGTGAATATTTGGTTTATGATGGCAATCCTCCGTCGTCACCAGAAGAGGATGATTTATTTGATGATGATGATGATCTCTTTGATGATTTAGAAGATGATGAGCTAACTACCGATTTGGATGAATCCGCTGACTAGGCTTGATCATTGGTAACAGATAGGTGATAATTGGTAAACAATGTTTAATCTGTGACCGTATATATGGAAAAATCTGATTTTTTGCAATCACTAGAAGCCAGAATTGATGCACTTATCCAAACTTGTAAAAAACTGGCTGATGAAAACCAAAGCTTGCGTGAAAGCCAAACCAACTTAACGTCTGCACATGCCGCCTTGCTTGAAAAAAACGCCCTAGCACGCTCACGTATCGAAGCGATGATTGCACGGCTTAAATCTATGGAAGTAAATATATGACTCTTGGTGATCCGGTGCCAGTTAATTTACATATCCTTGAAAAGGATTATGTAGTCGCTTGCCCAGAAAAAGAACGCGACACTTTGATGGATTCCGCGCGGTTTCTCAATGAGAAAGTCAAAGAGGTACGTGACGGCGGCAAAGTGGTCAGTACGGAACGTCTGGTGGTTATCAGCGCTCTTAATATTATTCACGAATATTTACATTATAAACAAGAAAAAGAACAAGAGATAGTCTCTCTCAATAATGAAATGGTACGCTTGCATGAAAAAATAGATACGGCTTTATTGGAACTCGATAATAGTAGTTGATTTTCTATCAAAGCTTATTTAAAATGTTCAATGCTTTGACGATTTTTTTTATTTTGGCATCCCCTCTAGTATTGTGAATTGGGTAGACTCTTGAATCGAACTTTTCTACACTGATAGCCGAGACCAAGGCATGGCCGAGAACCAAGGCCAAACATATCAGTTCAGCGCCTTGACTTTTGTTAGGGCTTTGGGAGATACCCCCGCCAGGACTTTGTCCTGGTGCGTTGTTAACATTTGTTAACGAAAATGTATCGGTTCAAGGCAAAAGCTCTCACAATACTGGCTGGTGGATGCCACCCACTTATTTTGTTAGAACGAGCTAGCGCTTTGACCAAAAGTAATCTTTGCTTGTAAATCTGTGCGTCTATCGGCATTGGCTAATGCTTCTTCTAAGGTTATCCTGCCTTCTTTATATAGATTAAATAATGCCATATCAAATGTCTGCATACCTTCTGCCCCGCTGCCTGCCATCGCCTCTTTTATATCTTCTATTTTGCCCTTCAAAATCAAGTCAGCAATATAAGGGGTATTGATCATCACTTCTACGGCGGCTAGCAGTCGATTATCCATACCTGTCACCAGGCGTTGTGAAATGATACTAATGACATTTAAAGATAAGTCCATATACAATTGTTTGTGTTGATCTTGTGGAAATAGGTTGATGATACGCTGCATGGCTTGATCAGCATTGTTGGCATGTAGGGTAGAAATGGCTAAGTGTCCGGTGTTAGAGAGTTCTACTGCGGCTGTCATCGTCTCTCGATCACGGATTTCACCAATCAATATCACATCTGGGGATTCACGCATAGCGCTTTTTAGGGCACGCAGGTATGAGCGTGTATCCATGCCTAATTCTCTTTGATTAATCAGCGATTTTTGGTGCGGGTGTATAAACTCTATTGGATCTTCAATGGTTAAAATATGCCCCGCTTGACGTTTATTACGATGATCAATCATGGCAGCAAGGGTAGTGGATTTGCCCGAATTGGTGGCACCAACCATCAAAATCAATCCACGCTTGTGCATGATTAAGTCTTTGAGTATGACGGGTAGCTGCAATTCATCAAGTGTTGGTACTTTGGTTTTAACATAACGCATCACTATGGAAACAAATCCTTGTTGCTTAAACGCATTGACACGAAAACGCGCCTGGATTTCATCCAAGGTGATGGCAATGTCGATCTCTAGTTCTTTCTCAAAAAATGCCCGCTGCTCTTGGTTCATAATCTTGTGGGCTATAGCTTGAGTCATGTCGGCTGTGAGTATGGTTTTACCCACGCTGACGACTTTCCTAGAGATTTTAAGACGTGCGGGCGAGCCGACTGTGAAGTAGATGTCAGAGGCATCTTTTTCAACCATCAATTTCAGATAGGGGACAATATCCATATTTTTTCTCATGGTAGGCGAGAAATCGCCTACTACGAACGGTTTCGTTGTTTCGGGAATGGAGCGGAGCGGATTTCCCGAAACCCAGTCGAGAAATCGCCTACTACGAACGGTTTCGTTGTTTCGGGAATGGAGCGGAGCGGATTTCCTCCCGTAGGGAACTTCCAGTCGAGAAATCGCCTACTACGAACGGTTTCGTTGTTTCGGGAATGGAGCGGAGCGGATTTCCCGAAACCCAGTCGAGAGTTTCGGGAAATCCGCTCCGCTCCATTCCCGAAACAACTGAAACCTCAGATGTTTTAAGTTCCGCGAGGTTTAACGTTACGGACGGGGTTGCATTAAAAACCCCGTCCGGCGCCGATCAAGATTTATCGCCTATTGCGCTTGAGAAACCATATAGGCGACGGCGGCTTTAACATCTTCATCTGACAAGTCTGTTCGTCCACCTTTTGGTGGCATTACCCCGGTTTCACCTTGAAATCCTTGCAAGGAATGTGTGAATAAGGTTTCCATGCCTTTTTCAATACGGGCTGCCCAATTGTCTTTATCTCCCAATTTCGGTGCCCCTGCAACAGCCTCCTTGTGACAAATGAAACAAGCGGTATTATAAATTTGCTCGCCTTGTGCGAGATCAAAGTCTGTGGCCGTCGCAGCCTCCGGTTCTGTGCTTGGCGACGTTGCTGGTGTCGGAGCTGCGACCTCAACGGCTGCCAACATATATTGCACAGTCTGTTTCACTTCCTCATCGCTGAGGGTATTATTACCGCCTCGTGGGGGCATGGTGTTAAAGCCATTGATGGCATTTTGGATGAGCGTCGCCTCGCCTTTGGCAATCCGATCTGCCCAAGCGGCTTTATCACCGTATTTTGGCGCTTCCAAAACGCCGGTTGTATGACAGGCCATACAGACAGCATCATAAATTTCTTTAGCCGACTTAGGGGCGGGGGCCTTTTCAACAACCGGGGCTTGTGCAACCACTGCTCCTTCGACATTGACCTGACCGACAGGTTTTAACCTTTCAGAAAGCATGTCTTTGGATTCTTCATGGTGCTCACCTATCCCCAATTTGGAGATCAATAGTACCGCGATAATGAACGTGGCGATGACTCCGAATCCAGCGCCAAGACCGATTGCCAAATTCCTAACAGATATAGTATCTTGTTGTTGACTCACTCTGAATACCTCGAACAGATGACTTTGTGTTATCTAGCTTTCACAACTGAGCTACGGGGTATTCCAAACCCCGCAGTGCAGTCGTGAAAATTTAAGTGTATCACAATCTGCACCTACAAAAACTACGATAATCCTCATTAAAAAAAAAGTGCGATTATAAATATTTATTAATATGTAAAAATAATTAATATAAATTCCGATTGACATGTAACGATCAAATTGAGTACAATGCCCCTCGTTTTTAAGCAGCGCCCGTGGCTCAGTTGGATAGAGCGTTGGCCTCCGGAGCCAAAGGTCACAGGTTCGACTCCTGTCGGGCGCGCCATCCCATCCCCTCTCCTCTCTCTCTCTACTCTAATTAGCACTCGGTGCGCCCGTATCTTCTGGCACCGCGTCAAGCTTGAGATCGCTCGTCTCGCCCAGAACCGGCGCATCATTGGTGTTGTTGACGGTGAGATTAAAGGCTGGCAAGTCGGCACTAAGGGTGTCGTCACTTACTGTGATAACAATGTTGTCAGTTGTATCCACATCGCTATTCTCCGGTGTGCCGGATAGTTGCCCCGTACTGGTACTAAAGTCGGCCCAACTTGGTTTGTTGGTGATGGAGAAAGTTAAAGTATCGCCTTCTACATCGCTCGCCGTCGGGGTGAAAGTATAGTCGGTATCTTCATCCACGCTGATTGCTGGCGTACCCGATATCGAAGGTACATCGTTAACCGCTGTCACTGTCACTGTGACTGTTGCTGTATTGGAATCCACCGTGCCATCGTTGACTTTGTAGGTGAAGCTGTCCGTGCCATTAAAGTCAGCATTGGGGGTGTAGGTAAAATCTCCAGTGCTGGTTATGACGGCTGTGCCGTTGCTGCCGTCGCTGACGAGGCTATAGGTGAGTGAATCACCATCTATATCTGTCGCTGATAGCACATCACTTACGCTGGTGTCTTCGTCAGTTGTCACTGTCTTGTCCTCGGCGATGGGCGCATCGTTGACCGCCGTGACTGTGATGTTGGCGGTATCAATCTCACTACTAAACGCTGTCGTACCGCCGTTGGTGCTGGTATCGACCTTGCTGCTTGCGGTACCGCTGGTTTGATCCCAAGCACGGAAGCTAATCGCATTGGTCACGGAGCCATTGAAATTGGCATTAGGCTGGAAATCAAGCCGTGTTTTGGCATCCGCTGCTAACAGCAGAGCATTATTTTCAGCCACGCTGCCCACTGCTTTCCAAGTCGTTCCATCAGTTGTGTAGTACCAAGTACCGTTGCTGGCATCCACTGCCGTCAAAGCCAAGCCGGTTACTGCGTTGCTATCCACATCGGTGACATTACCATCCAATGCCACAAGATCGCTAATTAATGTACTGTCTGCCTTCGCTTCCAGCATCGCTAAACTCAATAGCATGATTAAAATCAGTAGTTTAAAGCTTTTCATCTGTTGATATTCCTAAATTGTGTTATTGCTAGATTTACCGAGCCGCGTCTTCGGTCACCGCGTCAAGTTTGAGAGCGCTCGTCTTGTCCAAAACAGGCGCATCATTGGCAGTCTTCACCATAATAGCACGACTGACAGAATTACTATTATTAGTCTCGTCACTCACCGTAAAATTCACCGTGCGTGTGGACGTGTTCGGTGTGCTTGTGTTGGTATTGCGATATGTGATCGCTCGCAATGCAGTTTGGTAATCACTTAAGTCGGCTGATCCGCTCAGAGTGAGCGTACCATTATTTGTATTGACAGTGATAGCCGTCGGCGGGTTGCCATTATAAGCTAATTCGTCTTCGCTATCCTGATAGTTGCTGCTGATCTCAATGGTGGCACCGCTGAGCTTGCTGTCATCACTATCGGTGACGGTGAGAGTCGCCGTTATCTCGGTGGCGGCTTCGTCTTCAGTATAGGACAGTGGCGAACTTTCGATATCCGCTAACACTGGTGGGGCATTATCGCACGCTTCTAGCATCGCTAAGCTAATTAGCATTGTTAAAATGTTAAGGCGTTTTACATTCATAATTTGATACTCCTAGCTGTCTCCGCTCTTAAAAACTTACCCATAACAGAGTTCAATAACTACACAGATTATTTATAATAAAGGATTGTTACGATATTCTGTTTTTTTTTTATCGAACTGGCTGCTTGAACAATAACCTTTATAGTTAATAAGGTTTTTCCTTTATTATAAATAATCCATGTAGTTATATTGCAAATCTACCCTCTCAGCAGACATTAGTACAACTAATTAAGAAATAAACGAATTAAATTTTATACTAAAACTTGGTAACTATCAATGAATTTTAAAGAACTAACCAGTCTCTGCACCGATGTCATGCGCTGCGATCAATACCGTTTTCAAAAACGCCTTCGCAGCCTCAATTCAAAACTCAAAAACGGTCGAAAAATTGAAAACCGCATTTTTGAGCAACTCATCGCTGACATCGAAAAATCCATTAAACAACGCCAACATCGTCTCACTTATTTACCTAAGCCCCAATTTCCAGACGATTTACCTGTCAGTACTCATCGTGATGACATTGCCGCTGCGATAGCCGCTCATCAAGTTGTTATCGTCGCCGGAGAAACGGGCTCCGGTAAAACAACACAATTGCCTAAAATTTGCTTATCGCTAGGGCGAGGTGTCGCGGGCATGATTGGCTGCACACAACCGCGCCGTATTGCCGCTCGCACCGTTGCGAGTCGCGTTGCCAGCGAACTTGATAGTCAACTTGGACATGCTGTCGGTTATAAAGTACGATTCAGTGATCGCCTCAGTGCTGATACTTATATTAAATTTATGACCGACGGGATATTACTCGCAGAAACTCAAGGTGATCGATTTTTAGAGGCTTACGACACTCTGATTATTGACGAAGCGCATGAGCGCAGCTTAAATATTGACTTTTTATTAGGTTATATCAATCAACTCTTGCCCAAACGACCAGATTTTAAACTGATTATCACTTCCGCCACTATCGACACCCAGCGATTTTCCGCCCATTTTGATAGCGCCCCAATTATTGAAGTCTCAGGGCGCACCTATCCCGTTGATGTGCATTATCGCCCCTTGTCTGGCGATGAAGAAGATCGCGACATGGTAGAGGGGATTTTGGATGCCGTGGACGAAATAAGCCGTCAGCTTCGACAAGCGGATATATTGATTTTTTTAAGTGGCGAGCGCGATATCCGCGATACCGCTGAGGCTTTACGCAAACATCGTCTCCCAGATACAGAAATTTTACCTCTCTATGCCCGCCTCTCCGCTGCCGAACAAAATCGTGTTTTTGCACCGGGCAAACAGCGGCGCATCGTCTTAGCCACTAATGTCGCTGAAACTTCGCTGACGGTGCCAAGGATTAAGGCGGTGATTGATCCCGGCTTAGCGCGTATCAGTCGCTATAGTATTCGCAACAAAGTCCAACGTCTGCCCATTGAAAAAATTTCGCGCTCTAGTGCTGATCAACGTAAAGGACGTTGTGGACGTGTCGCACCGGGCTTATGTATTCGCTTATATTCTGCCGAAGATTATGATTTACGTCCCGAATTTACTGAACCGGAAATTTTACGCACTTCGCTTGCTTCAGTCATTTTGCAAATGTTGGCATTACGCTTAGGCGATGTCAATGACTTTCCTTTTGTCGAACCCCCTAGCCCGAAGATGATTAATGATGGTTTTAGCTTACTGACAGAATTGGGAGCGGTGGATGATAATCGGCATTTGACCGAAATCGGGCGGCAATTGTGCAAATTACCGATTGATCCTCGTATTGGGCGCATGATTTTGGCGGCTAAACAAGGAAATTGTTTAGATGAGGTGCTTATCATCGCCAGTGCTTTAAGCATACAAGATCCCCGTGAGCGTCCACTGGATGCCCAACAAGCCGCTGATGCTGCTCAACAACAATTTGTTAATGTTCGCTCAGATTTTTTAAGTTATTTAAAACTATGGCATTTTTTCCAAGAACAGGCTAAACATTTATCAAAAAATAAATTGCGGCATCTGTGTCGTGAGCATTTTTTATCCTATATCAGAATGCGCGAATGGCAGGAGATTCATCATCAATTGAGTCTCTTAGTGAAAGAGTCAGGCTGGAAACTGAATCAAGTCGAAGCGACTTATGATGAAATTCACCGTGCTTTGCTCAGCGGGCTGTTGGGCAATATCGCGTTTAAAACTGAAACTGAGCAATATTTAGGTGCGCGGAATATTAAGTTATATATGTTTCCGGGTTCCTGTTTATTTAAAAAACCGCCCAAATGGATCATGGCTGCTGAATTGGTGGAAACGACGCGCTTGTATGCCCGTTATGCTGCGAAAATCAATACTGATTGGATCGAGCAGGCGGCGGGAGATTTATGTCAGCACCACTATTTTGAGCCGCACTGGGAAAAACGCTCCGCGCAAGTTGCTGCCTTTGAGAAAGTGACGCTTTATGGTTTAACCATTGTAGCAAAACGTAAAGTCAATTATGGGCCGATAGACCCTAAATTATCAAGGGAAATTTTTATTCGCAGTGCCCTCGTTGAAGGCGAATATCGTAGCAAGGCTGCCTTTTTCCAGCATAACCGCGAATTATTCGCTGAGATTGAAGCTCTGGAACATAAGTCGCGTCGCCAAGATATTTTGGTGGATGATGAGCAAATTTATGCGTTTTATGAGGGGCGAATTCCAGAGGGTATTTACAGCGGCAAAGCCTTTGAAAAATGGCTCAAAAAGGCGGAACCTCAGTTGCTTTTTTTAAGTCGAGAAGATTTAATGAAACCCGCTGGAGAAAACGTCACTGCCCAAGCTTTTCCAGATCATTTGTTGATCAATGGGGTAGAGTTGTCGCTCAGTTATCAGTTTGAGCCGGGGCATGAGCGTGACGGGGTGACGGTAGATATTCCTTTTGCTTTGTTAAATCAATTGACTCCGCAAGCGTTTGAATGGATAGTGCCCGGTTTATTAGAGGAAAAAATCATTGCTTTATTGCGGAGTTTGCCCAAAGCGCTGCGTAAATCGTTTGTGCCAGTGCCGGATGTGGCACGGGATGCCTTGGATACGTTCAAAATGCCAGTTGTGACTTTTCGAGAAGGGGGCAGTTATTTGGAATATCCAAAAGATTCTCTTATTGATGTCTTAACTAGATATTGTCACCGCCGCCTTGGTAAACCGGTGGCGACGGATGTTTGGGGTACGCTGCCAACGCATTTATTGGTTAATTTTCGGTTAATTGATCAAGATAATCAGTCGGTGGACATGAGCCGCGATTTGAGCCTTTTACAAGAAAAATGGGGAAGTCATGCGAGTTCAACTTCTCAACAACAAATTGCGGAAAAAAGCGGAATAGAACGTGACAATTTGAGTCAATGGGACTTTGGCGATTTACCGGCGCAAGTCACTCTTTCTTTTACTGGGATGACGGTGCAAGGTTTTCCGACTCTGGTTGATCAAGAAACGCATGTTGCTCTGCGCGTTTTAGATAATCCTGTCACTGCTCAAGAGACTTTACGCGGTGGCTTACGGCGTTTATTTTTGTTGGGCTTACCGATAAATAAATTGCTTAAACAAATGCCTATTGATAATAAATTATGTTTACAATACATGAAGATAGGTAATTGTCAGCAGTTGAAGGAAGATATGCTGATGACGATAGTCGATTCGATATTTTTGGTCGATCCTTTGCCTACAAAAAAAGCTGAGTTTGAGGAGGGTTTATCTAAAGGCAAACAACGTGTTATGGGCGTTGCTTATGATTATGCAACGCTGCTGGTGAGTGTGTTAGAGGAATATAATGCTTTAACTCAACAACTCCAGAAACTGTCTAAGCGTAGCACGGCGTTGCCTTCGATTAAGCAACATTTAAAACATTTAATTTATGAGGGTTTTGTCAAGGAGATTTCTCTGGCTCAATTGAAACATTTGCCCCGCTATTTGAAGGGGGTTAAGTTGCGCTTAGATAGACTTGATCATGATCCGCAGAAAGATGCTAAAAAGGCGGCACTGCTTGCGCCTTTGTGGGATGCGTATTTACAGCGTCGCGCTGAAAGCGAGCAGCCGAGTAGTAATTTGTTGGAATTTCGGTGGATGTTGGAGGAATTGCGGGTGTCTTTATTTGCTCAGGAGTTGAAGACGGCTTATCCGGTGTCGGTGCAGCGGTTGCAGAAGTTTTGGGAGAGATTATAAAATGACTACTTCTGAAAACCATTTTCATCAATAATTATTATGAAAAGTCTATTAGCACCTCTAAAAGCTTTAAGTTTTCTTGGGCGAGAGCCGGTGACGCTGCCCATTGAACCTCGTCCCGCGGCGCCCAATTATCGCGGTTTTCATGTCAATGATTGGGAAAAGTGTATTGGTTGTGGGACATGTGCCACTATTTGTGATAATTATGCTATTCGCATGGTGGATATTAAGGATTTGCCTTGTGATCCGATCAAGGGCATTAAACCACGCCGCCCGGCGATTGATTATGGGCGCTGTTGTTGGTGTGCCCTGTGTGTCGATGTTTGTCCTACCGGTTCGTTGGCATTGTCACGGGAATATGTGCATGTCGGGCTTGATTTGAATACGTTTTTTATTCTGCCAGATGAGAAAGGGATGCACGGCTTGGGGTTTCCTAAAGGTTGGGCAAAATCTGGGGACTCAGATTTGCTCGATTTGAAACGTCAGCCGATGCCAGAGTTAATGCCCAAGGAGCGGCAAGATTCATTTGTCGAAATTGTCCAAGGTTTTGATGATCAGACGGCGTTGTTGGAGGCTTCTCGCTGTATTCAGTGCGGGATGTGCCATGATGCTTGTCCGACGAAGATGCACGCTCCGGAATATATCCGCGCTATCTGGGCGGGGGAGATGGAAGAAGCGGTGCGGCAGATTTATCGGACTAATCCTTTAGCTAATGTTTGTGGGCGCGTTTGTACGCATCGCTGCGAAACGGCTTGTTCAATTGGGCGGCGCGGTAAACCGATTAGTATCCGTTGGCTAAAACGGTATGCGATGGATAAGCTTTCCCATGAGCGCATTAAGCAAATTGCCTCCGAGGGGCGCAATACCGCCGAGAGCGGCAAAAAGGTTGCCATTGTCGGAGCAGGACCAGCGGGTTTGACGGTTGCCTACGATTTGGCGCGTGAAGGTCATGCCGTGACGATTTTTGAGGCCCTTGAGAAACCGGGTGGGATGATGCGTTATGGTATCCCCGAATATCGTTTGCCTTATGATAAACTTGATGATGATATTGATGTGATTCAATCAATGGGGGTTGATATTCGTTGCAATGTCCGTCAAGAGTTGGCGGATTTGGAAAATGATTTTGATGCAACGCTTATCGCTATTGGGCTGCATGGGGGGCGTTCGACGCGGGTGCCCGGTACTGATCATCCTCAAGTCTATTCTGCCATTGATTTGTTGCGGCGGATTACTTTAAAAGAAGAATTTGAGGTGAATCAAAAAATTGTGGTGATAGGCGGAGGTAATGTGGCTTTTGATATTGCCCGCAGCCTCGCACGTTTGCAGCGTAATAAGTTTGGTGATGTGAATATCGTGGTAGTCTCTTTGGAGCCGCGTGGTAATATGCTTGCCGATGAGAGCGAAGTTATAGAGGCGGATGAGGAGGGTATTCATTTGTTTACTAGCCGCGGGCCGCGTTGTTGTGTGGTGAAAGAGGGGACTTTGAGGGGTTTAGAAACCGTCCGTTGTATTTCCATCTTTGATGAGCGAGGCCGTTTTCATCCTAAGTATGACGATAGCGATGTGATATTGCATGAGGCGGATATGGTAGTAGAAGCTATTGGTCAAGCGCCGCAATTGGATTTTTTAGGCGATGATTTGACGGAGCGCTTGGAATGGGATAGGCGAGGCCGTCCTGTTATCAATGAGGATGGTCGCACTTCTGAAGCTTGGCTCTGGGCGGCTGGGGATGTGGTAGAGGGGCCTGATGTGATTCATGCCATTGCCGCTGGGCATCGGGTGGCGAATAGTATTCATCAGTCTTTAACGAACGAAAGTTAATTAAGTAGGTAAGACATTATGGAACCAGTAGATGAGGGAAAAAGCTACCATAAATTCAAGGAAATGAGGACGATAGGTGATATTTTAGAAACGGCCACTGCCTTTGAGCAGACGGCCTTCAATTTTTATACCGCGCTCAAGGATAAAGTCAGCAAACGTTTGCGCCCCCTTGTGCAAGAGTTGGCGGACGAGGAGCAATATCACATTGTTTTGTTCCAAGGCTTGAGCAAGAACCCAGAACTGGAAAATAACATAGCGGATTTTGTCGAAGTTCCGCCCAGTGATCATCGCTTTTCTGATTATATACTGTCGCCGAAACTAGATGATTTCTTGGATGATCAGGCGATCTTGCAATATGCGCTGGGACGGGAACAAGCGGCTATGGCGCAATATGCTTCCTTAGCAGAAGAAACGCCTCCTGGCCCTATTCAGGACTTGTTCCGCTTTCTCGCCAATGAGGAGTTGGAACATAAAAAGGAGTTGGAAAAGCGGTATTATGAGTTAGTTCATAGTGGTGGAGTGTAGGCGATAAATCGCCTACTACGAACAGATGTGGATTTAATACAACGAATGATGAATATACAAGCACAATTCGCTCAGTCTTGGAAAAAAAAGTTAAACGCTGAGTTTTACAAAGCGTATTTTCAAAAATTGGCGACTTTTCTTAATGATGAAATGAAGAGTCAGACGATTTATCCGTCTGAGCCTTTTATTTTCAATGCGTTTAAAAAATGTTCGTTTGAGGATGTGAAAGTCGTCATCATTGGACAAGATCCTTATCACGGTGAGGGGCAAGCCAATGGACTTTGTTTTTCTGTTAATGATGGTGTGAAAATCCCGCCTTCCTTGAAAAATATTTTTAAGGAAATTCAAACGGATTTGGGGAAAGATATTCCGACTTCGGGCAATTTGGAACGGTGGGCGGAGCAAGGGGTGTTACTGTTGAATGCGATTTTGACCGTTAGAGCGGGTAATGCCGCTTCGCACCGAAACAAAGGCTGGGAGCAATTTACTGATAATGTGATTCGTTTAATTTCTGATGAGAAAGAGCAGGTGGTTTTTTTGCTCTGGGGGAATTATGCCCATAAAAAGGGTGAAATTGTCGATGAGAGTAAACATTTGATTTTGAAATCGGCCCATCCTTCACCGTTTTCAGTTAAACAATTTTTTGGTAATAAGCATTTTAGTCAGACTAATCAATATCTTCAGCAATGTGGGAAAACGCAGATTGATTGGTAGGATTAAGACCTGCGGGGAGAGCAATACCCCCTACCAGCAGGTCGTTGTAAATTATACTACAAATTAACCAGACCTGCGGGGAGACCAATACCCCGCAGGTCGAGTCCGTATTCTTTGAGGCATTAAATAAAATGCCATCATCAGGAGTGGCATACCTTGCACGATAAAAAATACGCTGGACGCTTGCGCCCAGGCGCGTGGGAACCAGAAAAGCCATGTCCGCCGGTGATTAAGAGTCGTTGTAGAAGTCTACCTTATTTGGCATGGGCTACATCTACTAGGTATCCAGAAGCGTATTTATGAAGAATGCTAGAAACCAAAGTTCCATAAGGCACACCCTCTACCAAGGCCCGTTTCTGAAGCGCATTAAGGTCTTTTACTGAGAGACGAATATTAAGGCTTTGTTCCGGTTCAAAGGTGGCTTGGGCTATTGTTTGATGACGTTTGATTTCATTTTCTTTATCAGGAATAGGTTGCCATTCCCCACGTTCAAAGGATTCTAAAAGATCAAGTTCGTCTTTATCTAAATCAGTCATGGTTTATCCTCCAAGATATTTTTTGGTGGCTTTGCGACTTGGGATAATCGTTTTTAAAAATATTTCTGTTTCACTTTCAACGAAAGGCACTAAATAGGCGTAATCTTCAACAATCACGACCGAAATTTTTTGGCCTTTATATCGTTTTTGATTGGGATGTTCATAGATATCAACTTCGTCACCGTGTTCTATATGGAACACAATCTCCTCAAAATAAATCTGACGTTCAGTTTTAAGTTTATGATTTTTATCACTGTTCCAATTATAATTTTTCATATTAATCTCCTATAATAATTATTTATAATTAATAAAAAAGTATGTTTGTCGTCCGTTATATCTCCTGAAATGTTCCAAATAGCGGCGCCGCAATTTTTTAAACTGCTCTGTCCGTTTTTCTTAGTGCGTTAATGCCACCTTCGTTAATGATAATGGTAAGTAGGGGCTGGTGGGCAACAAAAAGACGTTGCCCACCCTACATAAAATTCATGAAGGTTACATTTTAAGAAATCTCATGCGTCGTATTATAGACGTTGAACTTAAGGTTAGACTATTTCAATCTGAACAATATTTTTTACAAACCTCTCGCAAGTGTATTTTAAACGCTTCGCGCAAATTGGGATGTTGTAAGGCATAATCAATCGTCGCTACCAGATAACCCAGTTTACTTCCGCAGTCATAACGTATGCCTTTAAATTGACAAGCTAACACTTGTTCTTCTGCTAATAACCGGGCAATGGCATCGGTGAGTTGAATTTCGCCGCCTGCCCCTTTGTTGATTTTTTCAAGATGCTTGAAAATCGTAGGTGTGAGCAAATAGCGCCCTACAACGGCAAGCGTGGAAGGCGCTTTATTGGGTGCCGGTTTCTCCACAATATCCTTGATTTTACATACGCCTTCATAAAACTCTTCATACTTGATAATACCATATTTATCGGTTTCAGTTGGTTGAATGGTTTCAACGGCAATCACACTACTATGCTGTTCTTTATAAGTTTTGACCATTTGCGATAAACAAGGCTTTTCGAAGCCATCAATCAAATCATCGGCCAAAATCACGGCAAACGGTTCTTCACCCACAACGGGCTTGGCACACAGCACCGCATCTCCTAGTCCTAATGCTTCAGGTTGGCGAATATAAATACACGACACGCCTTTGGGTACGACTTGCTTGACTTGAGCCAGCAAGTCATATTTGCCGCGCTGCTCTAATTCGTCTTCAAGTTCTTGATTTTTATCAAAGTGGTCTTCGATAGCACGTTTACTGCTACTGGTGACAAAAATCAGTTGTTCGATACCAGCAGCGATGGCTTCTTCTGCGGCATATTGAATTAAAGGTTTGTCCACAATGGGTAACATTTCTTTGGGACTGGCTTTGGTGGCGGGTAAAAACCGTGTGCCTAAGCCTGCAACAGGAAAGACGGCTTTGCGGATGGTTTTTTTGAGAGGTTTCATAAATTTACTTTAAACGGTTAAATTTTATGATTTTTGCGGGACGGGGTTGCAAACCCAATGCCATTAAGTTAAGCCTAAAATTCAGACCTGCCAGGTATCCAAAACCCATGACGTTGTAAATTCAATGAAAAATTAACCTGACAGGTTTTTGACACCTGTCAGGTTTGTCTTAACTTAATGGCATTGGGTTGCAAACCCCGTCCAGCGACAACCGGTATTTCGGAGTCCAAGATTTATCTTGGAACCTTAAGGCAGACGCGCACTCAACCAGTGGCTAAGTTCGACAATTTCTTCGGCACTGACGTTGTGCTGCATATTATAACTATGCCATTCGATGTTATAGCTGAGTTTTTCCAGTTCTGTACGGCTGCGCTCTCCGTGGCTGAATGGTATCACTTGATCAAATTGTCCGTGCGCCATAAAAATGGGGGTTTGACGATTGGCGGCGTGAATTTCGTTTTCCACGGTGTCGGCTAAGGGCAAATAGGTAGATAGTGCCATAATGCCGGCGAGTGTGAGCGGATATCGTAAGCCGGTTTGCAACGCAATCGCTCCGCCTTGAGAAAATCCTGCTAATATAATGCGCTTGGCATCAATACCGTGTTCAATTTCTTGATCCACGTAGTTACAAAGGATTTGCTCCGAGTCATGTATGCCTTGGGCATCTTGCTGAGCTGTGAATTCGATACTATAAATGTCATACCAGCCGGGCATCATCATACCATTGTTAATGGTAATGGGACGTTGTGGGGCGTGGGGAAAAATAAAGCGTGTGTGGCGAGTGAGTGTGTTCGGTAATTGGGGGACAATCGGTTCAAAATCATGTCCATTCGCACCTAATCCGTGCAGCCAAATGACACTGGCGGTGGCTGTGTGAGATGGCTCAATAATGACTGCATTTGTGTTCATGATTTTCGTTAGGCGGGTAGGGTAAAGAAGGGAGACGGGCAGTGGTGCCTGCCGTTATGATAATATGTGTGTGTGGCGTCCCCAAGGGGAGTCGAACCCCTGTTGCCGCCGTGAAAGGGCGGTGTCCTAGGCCACTAGACGATGGGGACAGGATGGTGGAGCTAGGCG
>JBDLJY010000132.1:0-16639 GCA_039714115.1 Pseudomonadota bacterium
ACAGGAAGCCTGATCCGAGGTCTCGGCATTAGACTGTACTTGCTTGTTTTGCCCCCCTAACGATTTAGTCATTGAGCCAAAATCGCTAGAGCGCACATTTGTCGCATTGATATTGTTTGCAGCACGAGATGAGAGTGACAATGATGCCATTTCTACATTGGCGGCATTGATGTTAGACAGCGCTTGGTTGTTTTGCCCCCCTAACGATTTAGTCATTGAGCCAAAACCGCCATTTGAAATTGACGATGAAGGCATTTCTTCATTGGTGGTATTGATGTTAGACTCTGCTTGGCTGTTTTGACCCCCTATTGATTTAGTCATTGAACCAAAACCGCCATTTGTCGCATTGACATTGTTTGCAGCACCAGATGAGACTGACAATGATCCCATTTCTTCATTGGCGGCATTGATGTTAGACTCTGCTCGCTTGTTTTGAGCCCCTATCGATTTAGTCGTTGAACTAAAATCGCCATTTTCAGTACGAGAAACTGATGATGATGCTATATTTCTGGCACAGCCGAACATAGAAGATGCCATAATAAATGCAACAACAAACGTAACTAAGTTTTTAGAGCGCATAATAAATACCTCCTTATCACGATGATAATGGTCGCATAGTACCACTATTTTTGTTTGATTTCTATTCTAATCAATACTGTTGGTGGGTTCGCTACATTATGCAAAAAGTATTCCGATCATTGGTTAATGCCATTAAATTAAGTAAGGAAAAACCCTACCTTCAACGTTTTTAGGCGGCACGATATGGACAACCATCCCAAGACTCGCAACCCGCTCTTCTTTAAAAATATTACGAACACAAAGAGCAAAATGCTGTTCACCATCAATCGGAGACGTCACAACCAGCGGAATCCGCAACTCATCCTGCCCCTCAAAATCCAACGTAAACCGCTTAACTTTGCTACCACCCCGAGTCCAAGACAAACTACATGGTAGCGCAACCTCAACCAAATCACCCGTTTGACAACCCTCCGGCAACGACACCACCAAATCGATCCTATCACCAGCCCCAACCTGCTCAACTCTCATATCACCAGCATCCCTAAAATCAACACTCACCGGAAAATTATCCGCATACCTACCCCAATTTTCCTCATAGACTCGCCTCACCTCAACAGCCGCAAAACCCTCTAGCACCTCAATAGAATCTATCGGACCCTCAACAAGCGCCGCCTCGCTTGCCCTCATCTCCTGCCCATTCACGCGCACACGCGCCTCCCTCATAACAATACCAGACAACAACACAATAGCAGCGACTGAATCCATCGTCGAAAAAAATCGACCCTCCTCATTAAACTGGCGCGTAACCACATTAGCCAAACTTATCCCGCGCCTTAAATCACCCAATGCAATCAAACAAGCAGCCGCATAAGCCAACGTCGTGCGATCCCTCACAGCATCTTCGCATTTCCTCAAACAAGCACCAGAAAAATCTATCGTATTTTCAACAAATTGCAGAACAGCCTCAGGAAATATCCCCACACAAGCATAAGCATCTTCAATACTATGGATTTGCTCAGGCAGGGGTAACATCTGATGAGCTTCGGCAGCCTTATTCGCCAACGACAACCCCTGACGCACCGCCTTACGCAAGGGCCCAGAAATATCGGAAAATTCTTCTAACGCCTTCAAATGCCACAAATAGCGCACCGTACACCTACTAAGAGACTCACTCACATCATCAGACTCAGGATACACAGCGAAACCCAGCCCCGGACGAATCATCTTTTGTTCATGGGCAACCCCCATTAATATTAATTGCTCCGCCGTACCACGCAGTTCATCAACTGTCAGATACATAAACGTCGCAGCCAAAATCTTAGCCGCCGTTGGCTCGCAACCCTCGTGACAATCACTAGCAATCGCCGTTATCAACCTATTAAAAAAAGTATCAATCGTCGGGAGTACGCGCAGACTCAATACATCGCTGCTATCTTTAATGATAGAATCATCCTTAAATAACAAACCCAATTCCTTAGGGTAACAATTAAACTTGCCCGGCTCGTTCACAACAAACTCAAACGAACAATCCTCAATTTTCGCAACATAAGAGCCTGGTTGAACATAAAAATCCAAATTTACCGGAGATATCACACTAAGAGCCTCAATTAGCTCCCCATTGCACAGCGCAACCGACTCACCATTACGCATCAAACTAATGACAGCCTTGCCAGAACTTATCACAGCGTTTAAATGACCAACAACCTTATCACCCGGATAGACAACCGATGGCAAATCAAAATCAACTCGCACCGGTTGCTCCACATTGACAATAGAATGACTTTGTATCCAATCCCCATCCATCATAGCGAAAGTTTCAACACTAAAACTACCCTGTGAATCACCTAAAGGAATCACAACCTCAGTGCTGCCACCGACATGGACAATCTGGTAATATAAAACTTCTTTAAATTCATGGGTTTGATAATATCTCACCTGCGAATTATCAGAAAGACTCAGAACAGTTTGACTCTCTTCATCTAAAGAAAAAGTATCCAAATATTGAGAAAACTCATCCTCCTGAGACAAATATTCCCCAGAGGACAAATCATCTAAATATTCAGATAATTCCTCTTCTGGGGACAATTCATCCTCATCTTCTTGGGAAAATGTTTCTAAATAACGGGACAACTCATCTTCGGGGAACTCTTGAGTAAATGTCTCTAAATAGCTGGACAAATCATCCACTGGAGACGAATCCTCATCCTGAGTAAATGTCTCTAAATAGCTGGACAACTCATCTGTCACACTCCCATCCCCCTCTATCGCCTCGTACAAACTCTGATCAAATTCAAAGGCGCGTTCAATGAACGACTCAAGTATGTCCGCCTCGACTAAAATTGCCTCAATCTGCATCTGGGTACAAGACTGAATCTCATCAAGCGAATCACTGGGATCCGAAATAGCAACGAAGAGAAAATCACCTCGCTTGAATAAAGGGAGAGCCTTGCGCTTTCTTAACAGATTTTCATCAACCAGCTTAATGAGATCGGGCTTGAGTTCAACGCTATCAAGATCGAGCAACGGAATACCAAACTTTTTAGCCGCAGCGTATGCACTGATATCTTCTCCCGAAATGACTTGCAACATCTCCTCCGCACGACCATTCTCAGCGAGATTACCTTTAGCGATACATTCCATGATAATATTCTGAGCAGTGTCAGTCTCACCCATATCCAAAAACCATTGGGCCAAATCGAATTTAGCCTGATCATTCAATTCAGCATTGATATCAATAAGATCACCATCATCAGTACCAAAAGAAGTCACCACCTCAGACTCATCGTCCAACAATTCCGCCATCATCGAAAATGCACGTTTATCCATACCCTCAATAGCAGCATCAATACCGCGCTTAGCAGCGGCACCTAAACTCACCCCTGGATTGTCCGTGACACGCTCATCGCGCACACATAAAAGAACGGGAATCGTCTTATCGACAATACCTTTGAGGCGCACGACTAAATCCGTGCCAGCTCGAATAGCATCAACATTCAATTGAAATGAACAAGGCTTAATAAAAGTCGTATAACCCTCAAAAGCCTCATCATCCACGAAGCCACCCACAAATACCGTACAAAAAGGACTATCTGTCCTAACCCTGACAGTGTTACCCGCAGCAACATCTCCCTCATCCTGTATCACATAGTGACCAGAAGTCAAATCCAAATTGACCAAAATTAGCGACTCCACGTCCGAATTGACTTGGATAAAACGATCATTAGTAACGATTTCCTCAACAGTCAGCGGTGCAGCGAAAAAATCATCCTGGAACAAATACCCGCCCCGTAGCGGCAGCGCATCAGCTTCTGGCATCATTGAAAAGCACCTTTCCTCACCCAACTCACTGATGACAGTAGCCTTCTCATCAACCACTTGAAGGCAGCAGGGAATTGCCACATCAGCCACCCGCTTAGCATCACCGGCGACCCTCAAGCGCAGACTGAATGGCCCCGGACCGCTCATCGGTATACGGCCCACATAGCGTCCTGGGGTGACCGGTTTAAGTATGATATCAGCAACCTCCAGCCCTTGCTCCACCAGTGTCACCAAGAGTTTACCTTCAAACGGCATTTGATAACTCTCCACCGCCAATTCAAACAAAAATGTTGCCGCATCTTCCTTGAACTTATGCTTAAAGAGATGAGCAGAGAGAGGTGCTAAGCAATCTTCTGCTACCGTGAAGGAGGCGGGTACACAAATATGGTGACTGGCTATTGACAATTGCGCTTCGTAGGAGCCGGGCGGGAGCATTGAAAGGGTTTCAATGCCAACACCGTCCATAAGTTTAACCCGTCGCTCGCTGAACACCTCGCCATTACAGTTGATCGTCAAGCGCAAATCTTCGGGCGGCGTGGGGAAAGCGATGAAGAGACGCACGCTGTCTTGCTCGGCGCGATAGAGATCGCGATCAGTGACAACGCAACCGATTGGCTCAATGTCCCGATGCTCAGGCGTAATAGTCACACCATCCAGTTTGACAGCTTGATTAACCAAAGGTAATACAATGTTTTTACTATATTTTTTTACCAAAAGTCGCCTAAGTCGCTCTACGCTATTAGCCTTTTTGTGCTTGACGAAAACAAAATAGTGCCCAATCTGTACATCATCTTTTATCTGTTCAGCACATTGTTGATCGTTGATAGTGATTTTAAAAGGATATTTCATATCGCCTATATAACCTGCGGAGTTTTCCCATGAAACTATCTATTATCATCCTTGCCGCCGGGCTTGGCAAACGCATGCATTCTGACATCCCCAAGGTTTTGCATCAAATTGCCCACAAACCCTTGATTCGCCACGTAATTGATACAGCCTTAGCACTCAAGCCAGATAGCATACATATTGTTTATGGCCACAAAGGTGAACAAGTCCGCGAGGCCCTTGCCGATACCAATATCAATTGGGTAGAGCAAGCACAACAACTAGGCACGGGCCATGCCGTTGCCCAAGCCATACCTAACATCGCAAATGACACAATGGTATTAATACTTTGTGGCGATGTCCCCCTAATCAGTCCAGCGACGCTCCAAGCCTTATGCTCACAAGCCCATACCAACAATCTTGGCGTACTCACCGCCCTTTTAGACAACCCCCAAGGCTATGGGCGGATTGTCCGCAATGCACAGGGACAAGTCGAACGCATCATTGAAGAAAAAGATGCCCCTGCGCCTATTAAACAAATTAAAGAAGTCAATGCCGGTATATTCATCGTACCTGCCACCCATTTGCGCCGTTGGTTAGCGTCACTCAAGAATGATAATGCCCAAGGTGAATATTATTTGACTGACATTATTACTTTGGCAGTACAAGAAAATGTGCCTATTCATACCACAACTAGCCATGATGCCTATGAAGTGATGGGCATCAATGATCGCCTTCAACTGGCAAGCCTAGAGCGTCATTATCAAGCCCAACAAGTCAAGCACCTCATGCTTGCCGGTGTCACAGTGCGTGATCCTGCCCGTCTTGACATACGTGGCACGGTGCAAGCGGGGCGTGATGTCTCTATTGATGTCAATGTCATTCTTGAAGGTGAAATCAAGCTTGGTAATCGTGTTAAAATCGGTCCTCATACTGTGATACGCAACGCCAACATTGGTGATGATGTAGAGATTTTCTCTCATTGCGTTATCGAAAATGTTGTTATTGGCGCGGCTTGTCGGATTGGCCCTTTTGCTCGTTTGCGCCCTGACACCGTATTAGCAGCGCAGGTACATATTGGCAATTTTGTTGAGATAAAAAAATCGACAGTAGCACACGGCTCTAAAATTAATCACTTAAGTTATATCGGAGATAGTGAAATCGGTAGCGAAGTCAATATTGGCGCGGGGACTATCACCTGCAATTATGATGGCGCGAATAAGCATAAAACCATTATAGGAGATAGGGCTTTTATTGGCTCTGATACGCAGTTAGTCGCGCCAGTGACGGTGGGGGCAGGGGCGACTATTGGTGCCGGAGCAACGATTACGCGAAATACACCGCCTGATGCTTTGACAATGAGCCGTACACCACAGAAAACGATATCCGGTTGGCAGCGTCCTACCAAAAACCCATCATAAACGTTACGGACGGGGTTGCAAACCCAATGCCATTAAGTTAAGCCAAACCTGCGGGGAGACTAATACCCCGCAGGTTAAGTTTTCCCTTAGTTTACAACGTCATGGGTATGGGTTGACTGCAAACCCCGTCCGGCATCAGTTCGTAGTAGGCGATTTATCGCCTTAGAAAAAAAAAAGCCTCTTGACATCCACACTATTGCAATAAAATATAGAGGTTTCATTGCAACCAAAGGTTTAATATCCTTGAGTAACATTCCGATAAGTGTGCTATTTGGCATACTGTTTTTTCTTATTTTATCCTCTGGATTTTTCTCGGCCACTGAAACCAGCATGATGGCGATTAATCGCTACCGTTTACGCCATCTCGCGGCAAAAAAACATCCGGGCGCACAGCGCATCAGTCAACTATTAGAACGCCCAGATCGCCTGATTGGTGTGATTTTATTGGGCAATAATTTTGTCAACATTTTCGCATCCTCAATTGCCACAGTGATTGCGATTGAATTGATGGGAGAAGCCGGCATAGCAATCGCAGCGGCATTACTAACAGTGGTCATTCTTATTTTCAGTGAAGTGGCACCTAAAACGGTAGCAGCGCTCCATCCAGAAAGGATTGCATTTCCCGCCTCATTGATCATTAAACCCTTGCTGAAATTATCATATCCTTTGGTATGGACGCTAAACAGCGCTGCTAATAGCTTACTCAAATTGATAGGCATTTCTGAGCAAGACAAAGACAGCCATCACCTAAGCCCAGACGAATTGCGTACTGTGGTACACGAAGCGGGCGGACTTATCCCTCAGCGCCATCAACAAATGTTGTTGGGTATTTTAGATTTAGAGAAAGTCACCGTAGAAGACATTATGGTGCCGCGTAATGAAATTATCGGTATTGATCTCAAAGCACCGCTTGATAAAATAACCGAACAACTAGCCACTAGCCAACACACACGTTTGCCACTGTACCGTGAAAACATAGACAATGTAGTTGGTATGGTACATCTACGTCAACTATTACGCCTATTCAAGCACAATGAATTTAGCAAAGAAGCATTAGAAAAAACAGCCCACGAACTTGATTTCGTCCCAGAAGGCACACCTTTAAACACACAATTGCTGAATTTTCAAAAACATAAACGACGTATTGGATTAGTGGTGAATGAATATGGAGATATTCAAGGTTTAGTAACCCTTGAAGATATTCTCGAAGAAATTGTTGGCGAATTTACCACAGATCCTGACAGCTATACGCCAGACATACAACACCAAAAAGACAACACTTTTCTCGTTGATGGCAGTATCACGGTGCGAGAACTCAACCGCGAGATGCAATGGCATTTACCCACAGATGGCCCTAAAACCCTTAACGGCTTGATTTTAGACTATTTAGAAGTCATCCCAGAAGCAGGGACGAGTTTGCTTTTAGAGAGGCATCCGATAGAAATTGTGCAAATGGCTAATAAGGCTGTGAAAACTGTGAAAATTAAGCAGCGACTACAGCCACCTGTGGAAAATCTTTGAGCTTTGGACAAGCGTGATAAATCCTATTGTATAACTACAGGGAGGCATTAACCTGCGGGGCAGTATAATTTCTCTCCCCGTAGGTTTGCCGCCACGATATGGCATTGCCATAGCATAAAACCATACATGTAGTATCCACCTAATTAATTGGAACATATTTTGCATTAGCTATTATTGATTGTAAAATAAAATGAGAGTTCACACGACTTAAGGTTGCCAAAATTTTGGAGAAGAGAAAAGAAAACATGATAGGCAAAATTCGTTCCGTTAAAAATTGGTCCCAAGCCATCTTTTTAAGTGCCTTTTTTGGCTTGGCACTTGCCCTGCCCATTGCAGAGGCATTAAAACAAATTTCCCTCATTATCATTATCCTGCTAGGTATTCATATGATTTTCAAGAAAGAATTGAAGATTGAAGAAAACCTGCTGACTTACAGCGCAGTCGGGCTCGTCTTATCATCCCTGATGAGCGCATTTTTTGCGTTCAACACCACAGAAGCCTTAAAAGCTTGTATTGACATTTTCAGGATTATAATGATTTTCCTCATTATAAAAAGCATCCCCTTAAACATAAATCAGCTTGTTATTTTCAATAAAACACTTTTTTTATCCATGATAATCGCTCTGCTATATGGGCTATACCAGTTCCATTTTTTCCCAAACCCTCCGCCTGAAATCACCTATCTGGAACTACATTCCATTGGTCATGTCAACCACTCATCCATCTATTTATTACTTGTCTTTACTATTGCCCTGACTTGGTTGTTTTATCAGGATAATCGGTTTCCTAACATATCGACTAGCCTTTTATTATTTATTATTATTAGCAGTTTAGCTGGTATATTTATCACAGGTAGCAGGGCAACGATGTTTACTAGCCTGTTATTAATGTTGTTAATTTTCTTACTATTTTTTATCACCAAACAGTATCGAAATACCAAGTTATTGGTAATATTAACTATTTTAACCACCATACCGCTTATCGTTTTATTCAACAGTGAATACAGCCTAGAAAGATTATTATTAGGATTTAACATGATTCATAGAGATGCCTTAATGGAAGCATCTATACGGGCATGGCTAGAACACAATATTTTCCTCGGCATCGGAGCGGACAACTCTCACCATATTAATCCGCAAGATTATACCGAATCGGTATTCCCCGTCATCCCCCATGCCCATAACACCTATATTACCTATCTCTTGGAAAGAGGCTTGTTTGGACTTAGCCTATATGTCATATTCATATTTTCCGTATTAATAGCCCTGATCAAACAATATAGCAAAACAAAGGATCGCCTAGTGACGGCAGCCCTATTGATTTGGCTCGTCAATTTCATGATTTCATTAGTCAACACCACATTTCACGATGAAAATGCACTGTTAATGGTCTTAATTTGGGGGGTGGCTTTAAATCAACACATCAGAAACACTGGTGCAAAATAGCCGACTTGTGCCGGACGGGGTTTGCAGCCCAATGCCATTAAGTTAAGCCCAAAAAAAAGACCTGCCAGGTATCCAAAACCTGGCAGGTCGTTGTAAACTCAATAAAAAATTAACCTGACAGGTTTTTGACACCTGTCAGGTTTGTCTTAACTTAATGGCATTGGGTTTGCAGCCCCGGAGCGTCTATGCAAAAAAAATCCGATTTTTTCAAAAAATCGGATTTTTGACAGAGCGTCTCTTGTGCCGGACGGGGTTTGCAACCCCGTCCGTAACGTTTAAGCTTGTGCCGGCACGATATGGCATTGACCTTGCACCTCGTCATCTCGTAAAATCGCATAAAAATGATTAATATAGTTTCCAAACTCAAATTCTGTTTCTGCGCTTTTGACAGCCGCTTGGCTCATACTCTCATATAAAGTTGGTTGAGAACATAACACTTGAATATTATCAGCGAGCACAATCGGATCAACAAGTTTCGGAGCTTCTATCTTATCAGTCTTAGCATTATAAACATATTCAGGCAATTGATCATGAGTGCCACCTAACTGAGCATATTGTTCAACAGCCAAGCTAGGTGCTATACAAAAACCATTTTTATCATGCGTCACCACTTCAGGCAATCCGTCAACTGCCGCCACTATAACAGGGCAACCATGCGCCATCGCTTCTGCTACAACCAAGCCAAACGGCTCTCTAATAGACGGACATAAAAAGCAATCAATGTTCTGATAAAATTGAGACATATTATTCACTAAATTGCAAAACTCAACTTCATTTTCCAAATCGAGTTGACTCGTCAATGATTGCAATTTCCTCTGCTCTGGCCCAATGCCTGCAATAAATAAGTGACAAGGTATATTTCTAGTTTTGAGTTCTTTTATCGCATAAATAGCCAAAGAGATACCCTTATAAGACACCAACCGTGCCGCAACACCCAGATTGAAGCTTCTATTGAATGGAAACCTTTTCCTATTAAACTCTGCCGGTAAACAATCGGGCGGGATTGCATTCAAGCAAATATGATAATTGACTTTCCGAGAAACTTCCCATTTTAATGCCAATAATCTTTGTGAAGCCTGTGAATTACATATAATCCCAGAAACATTATTTATAAAACGGTAAACCTTTTCTGGATTGTGATTATTCCAAGCACCGCCATGTTCATAATAAAATACCCTTGTCTTCAGAGGTAACAAAGATAAATCGAAACCCTCGGGATTATTCCACACGATAACAATATCAGGCACGATTTTTTGCATGATATTGTTCAAATGTTTTTTTCTCAAAAAAACTGGCCATTTAGGCACCTTTAAAGCAGAGATTTTCTTCTCAAAATGGATACTCTTTGAAGCTTTTTTAACATCTTCCCATAAGACGCTTGCAATGGTATTTCTACAAGAAATGGTATGATGTTCAACATCTTTAATATTGGCATTAATCACTTGGCAATAGAGACGTTCGACACCGCCAACGGTATCCAAATTGATCAGATGAACAATGATGGTTTTTTTGGGTGTAGAAAAAACTGGCATTTCCCGCCTCATATCCCGCCGGTAAAAACGCTTAGCCCGCTTTTGTACCTTCTGCCACAAATCTGGGTACTGGCTAAAAACTGTTCGCAAATCAGTATCATGGTAAGTTTTGATAAAGCGGAAAAAATCACGTTGACTCAAACCAACATCCGCACTGGAAAAATAAAGAGCCCCTAAATCTTTGATAATCCATCGCATTGGAGTCTTTGGACGAATTTGCGCTCGGTGGAGATCCATTAAAAAAAGTGGCGGATCATCAAATACCTGTTTTTCCAATACCCAAAGGCGAAAATGACAAATATATAAATCCCGATGATTAATACCATTTTCATGCAAGGCGCGGGTGATTTTGGCTACCTTATAAATTAAGGCATATTTCAAACGAACTGGCGGTGGATTCTTAATCCATTCTTCAACTAAAACAGCCAAAGTCGTGGTATTCTCAAGTGCATCAGTAATGACAAAAGATTCCCGTTTGGCGGGATTCTTGCCCCTTTGACCATAACCTGCTAGTGTCATGGTATCAATACCCAGTTCGTGTAAGCGTTTAATAGCTCGCCACTCATTACTCGCGCCAAGGATGGGTAAACGCAATTGCAGAAGATTTTTGATGATTTCTTTCCAGCCCACGCCACGATGTTGCTTGATAAAAAAATTTTTTCCCATGACAGAGAAACGGAAAGTATGCCGCCCCTGTTGTTTGCGGACGGTTTCTCCAGAGAGAAGCATAATTTCTTCAAAAGCATCTTTATCGGCAAAATAATTTTGCAAATCTTCTCTCAATTCAAGCTGAATTTTTTTCATTTTCAAGCAAGCAAATTTTTATAAAGCTTCAACAGGCGTTCGCTCATAGCTGATAAGCTATAAGGCTTAACAGTCTCTCGCGCATTTTCTCCCAAAGTCTGGCAATGTGCTTGATTGTCTAATTGATTTAAGGCATGACTCAATGTGTCTATATCTAAAGCATCAGTGACATAGCCATTTTGCCCCTCGCTGATCAATTCAGCACCACCACACTTGGTACTGGTTACGACCGGCAAACCACAAGCCATCGCTTCAAGCACCACATTGGCAAAAGGATCATACAAGCTGGGTAATACCAGAGCATCTGCGGCACCATAATAAGGTTTAACATCTTGTTGTACTCCCAAAAAATGCACCCGATCCGCGATACCTTTTTGAACGCATAAACGTCGGTAATGTGACATCCGTTTGTCCTTGCCCACAACCAGCAAATGCCCGGAGACTAGCGCATTGATTGCCGCTGCCAATCCTTTTCGTTCAAAACCTGAGCCGACAAATAGAAATAAAGTGCTATTAAGAGGAATATTCAATTGTCGGCGAACGCTGTCACGGTGAATTTTCAAATTGGGATGAAAGTTTTGCGTATCAACACCGCTGTAAATAACATGTAATAACTCAGGCGGCGGATTAAAATATGCCATGATTTCATCACGCACCATTTTGGAATTGCAGATGACGGCTTTTAATGACGGACTTTGAAACATCCGTTGATCTGCACGGTTGACATAGCGGTGATATGGACTCCAATCAAGCAGTAAACGCCTGAATTTTCCCAAGGTACGTTTACGCTGGCGCAACCATTCTTGGTGTACGCCATCGCCTGCACGGTAGACATGACAACAGGGAATACGTTCATGGGATTGCACCAAATCAAAATGATAGTTAGTAAGCGTTTTACAAACGACGCGTTCAAATCCCCAATCCCGCCATAAGCGTCCAATAAAAAATGGATTACATTGAATAAGTCGGTAATTGTCCGAAATTTCTCCACGCCGCGTCACTAAAGTGAGTTGTAACCCCTGCTGCGCTAAGGCGGCAAAGGTGCGGGCGGCAAAGCGTTCCGCTCCGCCGTCGAGGCGGTATTTTTTGTGGATTATAGCTATATTTAATTTATTCATACACAATCTGTTTTAACTACAGGGATTATTTATTAACAGGGATAATAATGTTTTGACTTATCCTTTCTTAAATGTAATCCCTGTAGTTAATGTTTTGACTTATCCCTGTAGTTAAATGATCAACAGCCGCAAAAACCTCATCAACAGCAATATCATTCAAACAATCGCTCCATCCCCCCCCACCGCAGCCATGCTGAGCACAAGGGCGACAAGGGTGCTGTTTTGAGCTAACCACCTGATGGCGGACTTGCCAAGGCGCCCAAAGAATATCATTACTTGGACCAAAAAGAGCAACCACCGGCGTACTCATAGCGGCAGCAATATGCATCGGAACCGAATCCACCCCAACTAAGCAGCGGGCTCGTGCAATCAACGCCGCCAACTCTTTCAAACTCAATAAACCACTCAAATTCACAGGCGCCGACTTAGTATTAGACAAAACACGTTTTACCAACTCCAACTCCTGTTCAGCAGGAGCCGCCGTTACCACCACGCGCCTTCCACTCTCCTCTAAGCGATCAATTAAAGCACTCGTTTTAGCCGCATCCCAAGTTTTATAAAACCAGCGAGAAGTCGGATGCAATTGGACAAATTCCTTCAAAATCAACCCATACTCTTGCATCAAACCATCTATGCGTTTTTCAGCCCCCGCCCCCGGAAAAAGAACCAAACCACAATCTTCCGTTTGAGGATAAAGCCCCAAGCGGCGCAGCGCATCCAAGTTTTTTTCAACAACATGTCTAGAATTTAAAGGAGCAGGATAATGATGCGTAAACGTTTTTCGCCAATAGCGCCCAGAGCGTCTCGCATAAACTTGTGTCACAGCAAAAGGAACCCTAAGTAAGCGTTTCAAATACAACCCGCGCCAATGTTCAGTGAGATGAATCAATAGATCATAATTTTGGGCTTGCAACTTTTTTAATAACGCCAACTCATTTTGAACCTGTTTAAAAAAACCGCGCTTTTTCCAAGCCCTATCCACAGTAAACACATGATCAATCGCCGGGTGCAAAGTCAGCATTTCCCCAGTTTCATGATAAACCAAAGCATCAAGCTTAAGATGAGGATAATGCTTTTTCAAAACGCTAAAAACCGGAGAAGTTAACAACACATCCCCGTGATGTCGCAATTTAGTAACAAGAACACCTTGGATTTTATGAAAATTGATCGCATCATTAAGCATTAATTGTTCTCCAGCGTACCGGCAAGTTCGCAAAAAATAGCCTCAAAAGCCTCCGTCATCCGTTTTAAAGTAAAATTTTCTTCCACATAACGCACATTTTCATTTGCCACCGCCTTACAAGCCTCAAAATTTTCCAAACAACGACTCAACTTAGCAACCATATCTTGGACATCATCATATTTATAAATAAAACCACGTTCTTCATTTCCCAATATTTCTCTCACAGTAGGAATATCGTTTGCCACAATAGGCAATTGACAAGCCATTGCTTCAACAACAGCCTTACCAAAAGACTCCGTGCGTGAAGGAAAAACAAAAATATCACCCGCCGACAAAAATTGGACAATATTCTTTTGTTTTCCCGTTAACAAAACCCTACTCCGTAATTGATGCCCAACAATTAACCTTTCAATTTGCTGTAGATTATCACCAGTTCCCACTAACATTAACTTAACTTTAGGATTATCTAGGCAAGATAAACCATCCACCAAAATTTCATGCGCTTTTGGTCCCCGGAAAAAAGCCACATAGATCAACAAAATATCATCATCAAGAACATCATACTGCTGGCGGATTCTGCTTCTATCCTCCTCCCTAAAACGGAAAATAGCACCATCTATCCCCGGATAAACGACACGGATTTTCTCTTCTTTTACCCCCCGCAGAACCAAAAAATGCTTAATATACTCACTAGGCACAATAACAACATCGGATAAATTATAAGAAGTCCTATGCTTAAAAAGCTCAAGATTCTTCATCCGAACGATTTTTATACCACACAAACGGGCGGCTAAAAGTCCCAACCAACCATCCTTACCGGAATAAGCCACGACTAAATGGATATTGTCACGTAAAATCAGCCTGACGATTTTGATAATGCCTTTAATATCCAAGGCATTTCGCATACTCACGGGCTCTATTTTCACCCCAAGCTGGGCTTGATTTTTATACAGATAACTCTTAGCCTGTGCCCCGATAATCGCCTTAAACCGCACCTTATCAAGAGATTTCACCAAATCCAGCATACGCATTTCCTGCCCGCCAAAATTTTTTGAACTTTCCAAAAAAAGAATTCTTATCATTGCCGGCACCCTTCAAAAGTCATTTTGTTTCGGGAATGAGCGGAGCGATTTCCCGAAACTAAAGCAAAAATGTTGGTTTCGGGAAATCGCTCCACTCATTCCCGAAACAAAACTATTTTTTCGAGATGAGATAATTGAAGGGTGCCTCATTGCTTTCTGAATTTTTCAACGACAGTTGCCAAATATGACCTATTAAAAATAAAAAGCTTATAAGCAAACCAAGAAAGGCGTTTATTTTTCACAGAAAACCTCTTAATTTCAGCCAAATTGCCATCCGCAAGATTAGCCCCATTTTTCACAGTGTAACAAATTTCAAAACCACAACGCCTTGCTATCAAGCCATCCTCTAATTTATAATGACCAAAAGGATAACAAAGATGTCGAGAAGGCTTACCCAATCGGGACACAAAAAAATCCTGTGACTCCTCCAGATCACCCCTAAAATCAACGGATTGCTTATAAAGAGAAACATGCCGATGAGTATGCGATTCAAAACTCACCAATCCACTATCCTGCATCTCCTGAATTTGCGAAATATGCAACACACACTCATTAGGCTTACTCCGCGCCAATTGCACAGCCACCTTATGAGCTTTCCAGCCTATTTCATAAACCGGCGAACATTTCGACGCCTTTTCAACCCACTCTGTCACCAGAAAAACTGTTGCTTTATGCCCAAACCGCTGCAAAATTGGATAAGCATAAAGATAATTATCCAACCACCCATCGTCAAATGTCAACAAAACACACTTTCTGGGAATCTCAAGCGCACCCTTCTTAAACGCCAAAAATTCATCGGCAGATAAAGTATGCCAGCCGTTTTTCGCCAGAAAACGCATTTGTTCAATAAAAAAACTTTCAGCTACCGCTATATTTTCTCCTTCAGGCAAGACATGGTGATACATTAATACTGGTATTGATTGCATAAAAATATCTCAGTAGAAAATAGGAGTCCAAGATTTATCTTGGACGTCTAGTGTTATCCTCGCGCCATTTGACTTAACCCACGCGGCTATATATTATAGCCCCGTCGAACCATGTTTTGACGAACAACACCAGCACACCTAACTCTCCATTTTAACGAGGAAAATATTTTATATGAATATGAGAGCCTATATTATTGCAGCATCCGTCGTTGCTTTGATTGTCCTTGCAGTCATTGGGTTCAAGATTTCAGAACTCAAGACGCAATCCAATCAATTAGAAACCGCCTTACAAACCTTGCAAGAGAAAACGGGTGCCTCGCAGGCGCAACAGGCTAATCAACTTGAGACGACTTTAAAAGCTGACGTTGCAGCATTGGCTAAGGCGCACAATGACAAGCTCGAAGGGCTCACCGCACAATTGCAAACCCTAAAAGAGGAAAGCGCAGCCTCGCAGGCGCAACAAGCTAATCAATCGACTCAACTTGAGACGACTTTAAAAGCTGAGCTTGCAGCATTGGCTCAGGCGCACAATGACAAGTTTGAAGGGCTCACCGCACAATTGCAAACCCAAAAAGAGGAAAGCGCAGCCTCGCAAGCGCAACAAGCTAATCAATCGACTCAACTTGAGACGACTTTAAAAGCTGAGCTTACAGCATTGGCTCAGGCGCACAATGACAAACTCGAAGGGCACACCGCACAATTGCAAACCCTAAAAGAGGAAACGACTCAACTTGAGACGACTTTAAAAGGTGAGGTTGCGGCATTGACTCAGGCGCACAATGACGAGTTTGAAGGGCACACCGCACAATTGCAAAGCTTGAAAGAGGAAACGACTCAACTTGAGACGACTTTAAAAGGTGAGGTTGCGGCATTGACTCAGGCGCACAATGACGAGTTTGAAGGGCACACCGCACAATTGCAAAGCTTGAAAGAGGAAACGACTCA
>JBDLJY010000133.1:0-16530 GCA_039714115.1 Pseudomonadota bacterium
TAAGCGCGTATTTTGTCCTTCAATTCTTTAGGGCCTTGACTCGGAGAAAGGATTTCAATTGCCAATAAAGGCATCTCTGTCATTTTCATAATATCAAATTCTTGAAATCCAATTTCGTTTGAATACACACAAATATCAGGCTTAACCTCATCTTTAGCCTTTATGCCGTACTTGCTTAAATCATGCTGGCTAATATCTATGCTTAATTCAGTTAAAACGGTGAACCTTTCATCATTGACAAGTAAGCTTGCTATCATAACTTGTGCAAGACTATGGTTTACTGATCCCATATCTGATTCCTCATCATCAAGAACTTCATCGTCGATTACTTCACCCATAATTTTACCTTTAATTTTTTCAGGGTTTAGTAGAAAATTTCTATTTTCTCACCACCGTATTCATGAGTCAATGCCATTAAGCCTGTCCCGACGCCAGGAGGGATCAAGGATTTTATGTAGCCCATTCAGTGTTTTTGCTGCCCACCTGCTCCGATACGGTGGGCAACAAAAAGACGGTGGTGGGTTACATCCTGAAAAAATTGGATTATTAAGGGACAAGTCTATTCTGCTTTTACACTTTGTTCACTTTCAAGGGCTTTTTTCTCTAGCCCTTCCATGACGCCAATCGTAGCAAAGCTCGATAACACATCAAGGTTAGTTTGTAACTTGTCAGCCTGATCACCCAAATTGACGATATTATGTGGCATAGTCACCTGAATGCCTTTCAAATTGGGGTAAATGATATTAGCAATATCTCGTTGAATTTCGGCCATATAAATATCTGGAATCCTAGCCTCATACTTAGCTTTGAGTACCTCTGCTTCAGCAACCCCTTTCTCTCGAATCGCCTTAGCTTCAAACTGCGCCGCTTCAAAGTTAGCCTCCTGAATTTGCCGTTCTGCCTGCGCCATCGCTAACTCTTTCGCCTTCTCAATTTCAGCCAATCTCTTGACTTTCTCATATTCAATGATTTCTTTATCGGCTTGCTTTTCTGCAACCTCCACATCGCGTTGTTTGGCGATGACTGCCAGTTCTTTTAGCTTTAAAGCTTCCTGCTTGGCTTTGGTGCGTTCAATCTCGGCGAGAAGTTGTGCAGTTTTGGCTTGCTCTTTAGCCGTTTCTTGTTCTTGCACCGCTTTAATACGGTCAGCGACTAAACGTTTTTTATCAGTCAACAATCTTTCCAGTTGCGCTTCTGGCACGGGCCCGCCCAAGGTGATTTGGGTCACTTCAATACCATAAGTATCAAGGGGGTTTTCCAAGCGCACCACTTTGCCATCAGGGCCAAGAACCGGCACGGTTTTCCAAACCAAGCTTGTTGCTTTTTGCAATTGCATTGAGTTTTCTTGCCCCAAACCGACACGGGCTAAGGCCATTTGTTCTACTTCAACCTGTTTGCGTTCTGTTTTATAGATGCCATTGCGAAGTTGGTCAGCCAGCGCCGCTTTGAATTGGTTTAAGCCACCCTGAAAAAATTCTTCGCCTGTGTACTGCGTTGCCGTATTGACAACCACATCACGAGATGTTTTGATTAAAAGGGCATCAAGCAGATTCTCAAAACTTCTGAATTCTTTGTGAATCGTGGTAATCTTTTCCTTATCAAGCGGCAATTTGTAGCGAAAAGTCGCCGGAATTTGTCCTGTATAAGTGTCGGCAAAACGGACGGTAATCGCTCGCTGGTTTCGGCTCACGCGCTCTCCATCAAGGCTGCCAAAAGCAACGGTCATCACTTGCTTGTAAGCTGTGACACGCGAAAACCAGGGGGTTTTAAAGTGAACCCCGGGCTCGGTGTACAATTCTACTGCTCCAGTCAGTGTGTTTTGGTAATGGTAGGTGTAACCCGCTTCGGTCTGAAAATGGGCCGAGTTCATAAACAATAAGCCGACCATAATGATAATGATGATGGCTGCAAACTTTTTGAAGCTGCTAAATAAGGTCGTTTTAATTGATGACATCTGACTTTTTCTCCTTTGGTTTGATAAAAACAGATGTGCAAGGTACGCCTTGCACTCCTGAAAATAATAAATTTTCGGGTATTTTGGAGTCCAAGATTTATCTTGGGAGTGCGGTCGCCCAAGATAAATCTTGGACTCCAAAATACCGTCAAATTTGTTTTGCATTGAGGTTCACAGTTTAATTTTATGGTTTTGTGGTGTCAGTTTCAAGGGCTTTTTTCTCCAAGCTTTCCATGACTCCAAGAGTGGCAAAGCTTGATAATACATCAAGGTTTGTTTGTAGCTTGTTGTCCTTGTCACCCAAATTGATGATATTATGCGGCATAGTGATTGGAATGCCCTTTAGATTGGGGTAAATGATTGCCGCAATTTCTTTTTGAATTTCGGCAATGTAAATTTCGGGGAGACGGGCTTCGTATTTTGCCTTGAGTATGTCGGTTTCTGCAATCCCTTTTTCTAGTATCGCCTTAGCTTCAAATTGTGCCGCTTCTAAGTTAGCCTTTTGAATTTCCATATTTGCCTGAGCAATAATGAGTTCTTCCTCTTTTTGGGCCTTAGTCGTGGCTAAAGCAATGGCTAATTCTTCTTCTTTTTGAGCCTTTTTAATTTTCAGTTCTGCCTGAACAATTTCTAATTGTTTCTGAGCGATGGCTAACTCTTCCGCTTTTTTAGCCAACTGAATTTTCTCATTTTCCTTTTCAAGGGCCAACTCTCTCTCTTTTATAGCCATTTGAATTTTCTGTTCTTCTTGAGTGACAATGAATTCTTCCTCTTTTTGAGCCTTAGTTGTGGCTAAAGCAATGGCTAATTCTTCATCTTTTCTAGCCTTAGCAATGGCGACTGCAATGGCTAATTCTCCCTCTTTTTTAGCCTGCTGAATTTTGAGTTCTTCCTGAACAATGTCTAACTGTTTTTGAAGCAGGGCAGACTCTTTATCTTTTTTAGCGAGTTGAATTTTCTGATCCTCCAGAACAAGGAGGAACTCTCTCAGTTTTTCAATCTCATCAACTTCTAAACGTTTTTTTTCAGCCAGCAGATTTTCCAGTGCATGTTCTGGCACTGGCACTCCCAAGGTGACTTGTATCACTTCAATCCCGTAATCATCAAGCGGGTTTCTCTGATGTATCCTTTTGCTATCAGGGCTCAAAATGGGTACCGTTTTCCAAACATAGCTTGTTTGTGTCTGTGGCAAGTCCATTTGTTCGACTTTAACTTTTTTGAGTTCAGTTTGATAGAGTCCATTGCGGAGTTGATCCTCCAGTTCCCTTTTGAATTGATTTAAGCCGCCCTGAAAAAATTCTTCACCACTGTACTGTGTGGCCGTATTCACGATGACATCACGGGATATTGGGATCAATTGTGAGTCAATCAGATTATAAAAATCTCTAAACTCCCGATGAATCATTTTAATCTTGTCTCGGTTACGCGGCAGTTTGTAGCGAAAAGTCGCCGGAATTTTGGCCGTATATGTGTCGGCAAAACGGAGGGTTATCGCTGGCTTTTGGCGTATTTGGGTACCAGCGAATTTGGTGCCAAAATCGACTGTCCAGACTTGTGCGTAACGTGTCACACGCGAAAAAAAGGGTATTTTTCCGTGAAACCCGGGTTCGTCGTACACATGGATTTGACCCGTCAATGTGTTTTCATGTAAATAGATGTAACCCGAATCGGTCAGAAAAAAGGCCGATTTCAGCATCATAAATATGAGCAGTGGGATAATGATGTAAACAAGGGATTTTTTGATGACGCTCGTCATTGTTTGGACTGTCCTCCGATAGTTGGTGGGGGTTGGAGCCGCTTCATGTCTCTGAGCGTATGTACCTGCCTTTTGGGGTACAATATCTTCTTGAAATGACATTTTAATTTTTCTCCTTTGGTTAGCGGGGCTATAAAAATCTGTTTTGGTTTGTGAGTCTCCATTATCAACACTAAAAGATTGATCTGTGATTTGGAGTCCAAGATAAATCTTGGACTCCAAAATACCGGTTCACTGATAGATTGTTTCATTTCAACCTGAGTTGAATACCGGCAATACAAAAATAGACTTCATCACAATATTGTCCCAAAAGCTGCCCCGCTCTCCCCGATAAATCAACAAATTGTCTTGCCAATGGATTGTCAGGAATAATACCAAGCCCCACTTCATTATGCACCAATACCATTTTTTGGGGCTGTTTCAGGGTTTTTTCTAAAAGAGTTAAAATTTCGGTGCTGTCTTTTTGGTGATAAAGCATATTGTTTAACCACATACTGACACATTCAATCAATACGGGGCGTTCACAACGTTTGACTGCCCCCAGCAAATCTAGGGGTTCTTCAATGATCTCAAATCTATCCCCTCGACGTTTTTGATGTTCAGCAATTCGCTGCTGCATTTCTTCGTCCAAACATTCTGTGGTTGCCAGATAGTACGGTTTTTGTGTCATCCCTTGTACTCGTTCCTCTGCCAGCCGAGATTTGCCACTTTTGACTCCACCTAAAAATGCGACTTTCATACAAAAATTATTCCTGTGTCCAAGAGAAATCTTGGACTCCTATAGTAACTTATGTTATATTAATCAATCCCCAGTTCTGGCTTGATTGATTTAAGTATTCAATCGTTACCCAAGCTTCATTCGTTTTGTCAGATGTATGATATGTCAATTTATTTATCGCGCCATAATCGACTTGTATGCACAACGATTTTTCGAGAGGTATTTCTAAAACCTGAGCCAGCAAGGCACGAATGACACCTAAATGTGTGATAACAACAACGGCTTGAGACGTTTCTTTTGTGATTAGATCGTTCCAAAAATCTTGACACCGCTCAGACAAGGCTTGGAGACTTTCCCCCCCGGGCGGCGCGATATTGATATAATCATTCATCCATTCTTGCAATGATTCTTGATTAATGTCATCCCACTTTTGCATTTCCCAGTCACCAAAGTTGAGTTCCATAATACGTTTATCTATGATGGGGGAATGGCTCAAATTATTAGCCAATTCTAAACAACGCTGCAAAGGGCTGCTGATAATCACAGTGTCTTCTGGTAAGGCGGGCATTTCAGCTTGAACAATTTGGTCTTCCAAACCAACATCGCTTTGTCCATAGCAAATATCATTCTCAATTTGAATGGGAGTATGTCTTATTAAATAAATATCCAAAACTCTGTCACCATTGCGAGGTAAAAAACGATTTCTGTCAATTGTTGGGTGGCTCCGAGACAATCACCAGTATAGCCACCGATCTTTTGCTTAAAAAAATGCGCTAAATACTTTGTCATTAAAAAAACGGGTATGATGCTAAATAAGCAATAATAGCTTGGCAAAAGCAATAAGGGCGCTATACCAAAACAGCCTGTGATGATTAACTCAATAATAGACAACTTTTTAGCCACTGGTTTTATTTTACTGTTTTCATCGTCGCGCACATAATTATAAGCAAAAATGACAATGCTTGTGGCAAATCGGCTGATACTATGCCCGGCGAGCAAAACCAGCGGTACAATTTCAATTGGCATCGCTTTGAGTGCTGTATATTTTAATAGTAGAATCAAAATGATGCCAATCACGCCATAAGCGCCGACGCGAGAGTCTTTCATAATCTCTAAAATTTTTTCTTGTGTCCACCCTCCGCCAAAGCCATCACAGACATCGGCAAAGCCATCTTCGTGAAAAGCTCCTGTGATTAAAATAGATGTTACCATGCTTAACACGACGGCTATTGAATTCGGAAAAATGAATGTGCTAAACCAAAAAACGAGCGCGGCGCTGCCGCCCACAATCCAGCCGATGAGGGGGAAATATTTTGTTGATTTATTTAAATAGTCTTGTGAATATTCTAGCCATGTCGGGCAAGGTAGGCGCGTGAAAAACATTAAGGCTGTTAAAAATATTTGGATTTCTTGTTTCATCTATAAAATCGTGTATAATATTTGAGTACACATAGGTTAGGAAAACAACGAATAAACCCAGCCATGAGCTTTAGTGCTTGGCGGTGGTAAGGAAATTATGATAAAAAATTTCAACATCAAACCCATTTCAAAAGATAAAGCTAAGGCACTACAAGTTAAAATTGATAATAAAACCAAGCCATTAGGTGCATTAGGTCAATTAGAAAAGCTTGCCTCACACATTGGCTGCCTACAAAATACACTCTCTCCAAGCCTCGAAAAAACCACCATTGTCATCTTTGCAGGCGATCATGGCATTACAGCAGAAAATGTCAGCCCTTACCCACAAGCTGTGACACATCAAATGGTTTACAATTTTCTCAAGGGCGGTGCTGCTATCAACGTATTTGCCAAGCAGCATGACATTAATCTTAAAATCGTTGATGCCCATCCTCAATTAATCAATGCTAAAATGGGCTTTGGCACCGAAAATTTCCTCATTGAGCAAGCAATGACTGAAGAGGACTGTCAACAAGCGATCCACAAAGGGGCTGACATTATAGCCCATATTCATGCTGGTGCTTGTAATACTATCGGTTTTGGCGAAATGGGGATTGGTAATACCTCCTCTGCTGCGGTTTTGATGCACTTGTTGACTGATACTCCGCTTGAAGACTGCGTTGGCAGCGGCACTGGTTTAGACGAAAATGGTATTGAGCATAAATTCAATATTTTAGAAAAAGCCATTAGCAATCGAAATATCACTAAAGCCCCTTTGACTGTATTAAGCACTTTTGGTGGATTTGAAATCGCTATGATGGTAGGGGCTTATTTGCAAGCGGCTGCTTTAGAAATGCTGATATTAGTCGATGGATTTATTGCGACGGCTGCTCTATTAGTCGCGGTAAAGTTGTATCCTAATATTTTGGATTATTGCATTTTCACTCATCAATCCCAAGAGAAAGGCCATCAAAAATTGTTAAACGAGTTAAAAGCGCTGCCTTTGTGCAATTTTGGGATGCGCTTAGGTGAAGGCTCGGGCATTGCGGTGGCATTTCCAATTATTCAAGCTGCCGTGAATTTTTTGAATGAGATGGCTTCTTTTGAGGGGGCTGCTGTTTCGACTAGACTATTTAAATGAGGTAACTCGTCATGCTTGACAGGAAAAACGAAAGACATTTCATGGAGACGATTGATCTGAGAATTCAACGGCTAGGCTCCGCTATAGCACTCTGGTTTTCTAGTTTTCGCCGCCGCTATAATCAACATATCTTTTTTGAACACCGTGTTTTTAATGTCCGTGGACTGCGTACCAAAGGCACATTTACCCTTGAACTTGAACAAGTTTTTGTTGAGTTACGCATTGCCTCATCTCATAATCCACAAGACCTCAATTTTGACCCCATTTCGACTAAAGAAATAAGCGGCAATCGCCCCTTATGGGATTTTTTGCAGGTTAAGAAGCGGAATGAGGCGCTGGTATTAGCCATTATCGGCGCACCGGGCTGTGGTAAAACAACGCTGTTACAGCATATTGCCTTGACTTTCGCCGCTAATAAACAACACCAGCATCGTCTACCCCCTTATGTACCGATTTTGTTATTCTTGCGGAATCATGTACAAGAAATCATTATGGATGAAGGGCTAACACTGGCAGATTTGGTAGAGAAGCATTTTGGTGACTCGGAAAATTACCCGGACTTAAATCCACCGTCGCAATGGTTTGCAAAAAAGTTAAAAGATGGCAAGTGTTTGATGCTGTTGGATGGATTGGATGAAGTCGCTGATACTGTTCAGCGGCAAGTGGTGTCGGCTTGGCTAGAAAAGCAAATTATTAAGTATGCAGGTTGTCACTTTATTATCACGGCACGCCCTCAGGGCTATCTCAGTGCTCCGGTAAAATATGCTCATCTTTTAGAGGTGCAACCTTTTAATGCCGCGCAAGTACGACAATTCATTGATGCTTGGTATTTAGCTAACGAAGTCACCTCTTTTGGGGGCAAAATGGATGAAGGAATACGGTATCGCGCTCATAATGGTGCTAAGGATTTATTGCAACGCTTGCGAGAAACTCCAATTTTGGGCGCACTAACCGTTAACCCCTTGCTCCTCACTATGATTGCAATGGTTCACCGCTATCGGGGGCAATTACCGGGGCGGCGAGTGGAGTTATATGCCGAAATTTGCGATGTCTTGCTTGGACATTGGGCAGCTGGTAAAGGGATACGAAGTCCTTTGAGTGCCGCTCAAAAGCGTGTGGTTTTACAACCGCTGGCTTTTGACATGATGCGTCGTAAAGTGCGTCAGATAAGTACGGAAAAAGCCATGAAAGTTATAGCCCTGCCCTTAGAACGTGTCGGACTGAGCGGCGAAGATGCTGATAATTTTTTAACTGATCTGCAAGCCAGTAGTGGTTTATTCTTGGAACAAGAAGCTAAACAATGGGGGTTCGCACATTTAACTTTTCAGGAATATCTGGCAGCTTCGCATATATTAGACAATAATCTTAAAATTGTTTGGGCCAAATCGGTCAATAACAGTTGGTGGTATGAAACTTTTCAGTTGTATACCGCACAAAGTAATGATGCCACACCATTGATGCAAGCCTGTCTTGAAAATGGCAGCGTACCTGCTTTAAGGCTGGCTGTCGATTGTTTAAAAGAGGCGCGTGCCTTGGACAAGTCAATACATTTGGCTGTTCAAGATCGTATTGCTAGGGAACTTGATTCTTCTGATCCCCAACGTCGCCAATTGGCGGGTGAAATGCGCTTAAATCAACGCCTTAAATCTTTACCACATATAGATCAACAGCGTGACATTGATCGCAGGTATATCACTTGTGCGGAATACCAATTGTTTTTGGATGACGCTCGCGCACAAGGCAAATATCATCAGCCGGATCATTGGACAACATACACTTTTCCCAAAGGGAGTGCCCAAGAACCGGTCTGCGGAATACGCGCTGAAGATGCCGAAGCCTTTTGTGCATGGTTGACTCAGCGACAAGGCGGTGAAATTTCTTATCGTTTGCCTGTGCAAGCTGAGGCAAAGGACTATCCTGCGGTCGAGACGGAGGAGTTGGCGACGTGGTATAAGGTTATGTCTGATGTTTACGACTTGAGTTGGTTTACGGGGGTCAATGAGCAAAATGTTCATAGGATTCTTAAAAAATTTTATGAGGCACCATTGTCACAGGGTTATGCTCTGGCTAGCGCTAGCAATCTTATCTCTGAGCTTGAGCACGCTGAGCGTGCCCTCAACCGCGCTCTTGAGCACGCCCTCGCCCGTCGCACCCGCGCCCTTGGGCGTGCCTTTGACTACGCTTTCAGCCGCGACTTTGCCCACGATCTTGCCAATGCCCTCGCCCGCAATGGTCTCGACATCCTTGCTGTTGCTCTTAACGCTTTCGATACCCGTGCCTACGTCGATAACTACGCCCACACCCGCGCTCGCACCACCCTCGACAGTGCTTTCACGAGCGCCCGCGACATCATTGCCCATGCCGCCCTCGACAGCGACAGTCTCACCAGTGCCGCCCTCGACAGTGCCCGCGATGCCCTTTCTGCCCTCAACAAGCACGATGCCCATGCCGCTTTGGCTATCGAGCGTGCCCGTGAGGCTCTAGAAACTGCCCGCCACAGTATTGGTCACGATTTAGTCCACGATCTCGCTCGCGCTTTCGCCCGTATCCTTGCCCGCGCCGATGTTACTTGCCCCGTCTGTGCCGCTATTGATCAAGGTGATTTACAGGGAGCGCAACAATTGGTTCAAACGGAACGTTTGGAACATAGTCCTACTCTCCGACGATTAAGCCGGTTACTAAGAGAGCTGTTAGGCTGTGCTACAGCCACAACTGTACTGGAACTGCGGCAAGCCTGGAGAAAATTTGTAGCGCAACTGACAGAAACAATTCTGATTGGCTATAATGAACTCGAAAAAAGGGAAAAGCGGCAACCTCGCTCCAAATCCTCTTACAGTGAAGAGAAAAACTTAATATTAAAGCTTCAGTGGTGGCTGCGGATTGTCATCGCACGAGAAGAAGGTAAATTGCAAGCGTGGGAAGGTATCCGTATTGTGCGAGAATATATCCCGTTGTAGGCGATAAATCGCCTACTACGAACGGGGCTTCTAAGTTCGTAGTAGGCGATTTATCGCCTACATCTCTGAATCTAGAAATGCCACCCGTAAGAAACCCCGAAGCTGTTATGGTACATGCTTTGCTCGCCACCGCCTGAGTTATCTCTTCCCAAAAGATTATCAAAGACGGGCATATAAAACACGCTCATCTCACTCCTTTTATTAAAGTGCCATGTACCGCCTAATGTCACTTGTTTCTCAGGTGTCAATTGATTGTAGTTAAGCCCGGTACGCAAGCTGAGTCTGTTGTTGTACTTGTACGAAATGCCAAGCTTGTAGATCGTCTGGTTGTTCCAACAGGTTCTACCTGTCATAAGTCTATTGTTGCTATCACATGAGGTGTCTTGGTGCAATAGTGGTTTGGTGAAGGCTTTCACTTCAGCATATTTGACTTTGAGCACATCAAAAGCTATTACAGTTTTCGAGGTGGTGTGATACGCAATACCGATACCGATTGCTGATGGAACGTCTATTTCTCCGTTTTCTGCAAGTAAATCTTTATACGCTTCAAATTCGTCCATCTTGGTACGTAGGCGATAAAACGCTCCCAGTGTCATTTGATTGTTGAACTGCCCTTGCCAACCAATACTGCCTCCTAGTCCCATGCTATAATCATATTCTTGTTTGGTTACGGCTGGGTTATTGGCGAAAAAACGCTGGTATGCCATATTTAGGGAGATACCCAGCGCATGTTTGCCAAAACGCTTAGTCAGGGTTGGTGCAAAAAACAGTTGCGATAGGTCAATTCCATCTGGCTTTGTGTTTCGGCTGGTGTTCATGCCGGCATTGCCATATACCAATAAGCCAAAATTCAGTTCGTCCCTAAGTGTCATATTGATTCCTAATTCGGGCATAATGAGGTGTTGTTTTTTGCTGGCGTTGTCATCTAACTTTATCTGGTTGTTTTCCGGTGTTGGTTTGAACCAATCTATGCCAGCATTCGCAAAATCGAAGCGATCTTTGATAAACGCTAATCCCGCTGGATTCCAGCTTGCTCCATGCGTCTCTTCTTGATAGGCAATGCTCGCGCCACCCATGCCTTTAGCCTTCATGCCAAAGCCGTGAGGTATAAAATCATTTCTAGCCCATACTGCACTCGATATGATCATTCCTATTAGTACCAGTCCGCTAATTTTCATATTTTGCTCCAGAGGTTGATGAATGTATCCACACCCAGTCTGCCAAAATCTTCGGACACCAAAAGTTTTGCCGGTTAGTCTACTTTAAAGGTGGGAAAAAAATCAAGCTTAAACTGTCATCTCTTATTATATATAGTAGTGAGCTAAAACCAGTGTAGTTATATTGGAGTCCAAAATAAATTTTGGACTCCGATACTACAATGATGTAAAATGCTGTCTTTTTGGCTAGGAGATTTGTGTTATGAATTTTGAATGGGAACAAAAATTGGGGGAAACAGAGCGCAACAAATTGGAACAAAGACGCAAGGATGCGAAAAATATCAAGAGTTGGGTGATTGTGTTAGACTTGTCCCTAAATAAACTAGAACAGAAATAAATTCTCAAAGCATAGAGTATGTCTATAAAACTACCCTACGGAATCAGCAACTTTAAAAAACTGATCACCGAAAATAACTACTATGTAGATAGAACATCTTACATAGAAAAACTAGAATTTGCCAACGAGCCTTATGTCTTTTTTTTACGCCCAAGGCGATTTGGCAAAAGCTTGTTTGTATCCATGCTCCGATACTACTATGGCTTAGAATTTGCGGACCAATTTTATGAATTGTTTGGCAAATATTACATTGGTAAAAATCCGACACCAAAAGCCAATAGTTTTGCAATTTTATACTTTGAATTCAGTCGGATTGACACCAGTACCACTAAAACTACCTTTGAAGGTTTTTTAAGTAATGTACGAGAGGGTGTCAGTAGATTTTTGAAAACTTATACTGATTTAAGTCAAGTGCTAAAAAAAGAAATTTTGTCAAATAATTCGCCTCACGAAGTGTTAAAGGCTCTGTTTGGCAAATATGAAGAAAATAATATCTATATCCTGATTGATGAATACGATCATTTTGCGAATGAAATTTTAGCATTTAACTTTGATCATTTTTCTGACTTTGTCAGTCGCAACGGCTTCGTTAGAAAATTTTATGAAACCATCAAAGAAGCCACAGCCAGTGGGATTGTTGATCGTTTTTTTGCAACTGGTGTAACACCGATTACCTTGGATAGTTTGACGAGTGGATTTAATATTGCCGCCAATTTATCAACTCACCATTATTATCACGAAATGATGGGATTTACTGAGCCTGAGGTAAAACAACTACAATCAATCATCGCGCATAAATTAAATAAAAAAGAAAATAAGCAAATGTTAAATAACCTGAGAAAATGGTACGATGGTTACATTTTTTCAAGAAAAGCGAAAACAAGATTGTACAATCCTGACATGGTACTATATTTCCTGAATGAATTTGCTTATGATAATGAATATCCTGAGACTATCATTGATACCAATATCGCCAGTGATTATGGAAAAATTCGCCGTTTGTTTAATTTAGGAACAATAGAACGCAATAATATCATTCTTGAGGAACTGATTGAAACCGGCGTGGTTGAAGGTTTACTGACAAAACAATTTAGTTTTGAAAAAGAATTTACTGACGATGATTTTATTAGTCTGTTATTTTATTTGGGATTTGTAACGATTAAAGAGGCAGATATTTCCTTATTTGAATTTTCGGTTCCTAATTATGTGATTAAAGGATTATATTGGGAATTTTTTATAGCTGCCAATAAGGAACGATATCAATTGGAATTTGAGACTGTTGATGTCCGCAAGAAACTGAAACAGTTGGCGCAATATAATAAAGTGGCTCCCTTTGTCAGTTTGATTGAAAAAGCGTTAGAGATTTTATCGAATCGTGATTTTATGCAGTTTGATGAAAAATACATCAAGGCGTTATTTGTAGGCTTTGCCAGCTTGTCCAACTTGTACTTTATCAAAAGCGAGCCAGAGATTGAGCAAAAATATCCTGATATTATGTTCCTTTATCGCCCGCCGTTTTTTCCGAATTATCAGTTTTTATTTGAGATCAAGTATTTGAAAAAAACTGAGCGTAACAAATTGGAACAAAAACGCAAGGAAGCGAAAAATCAGATTAAAGGTTATCTCGACTTTGAAGAGGTGAAACAATTGGAACATCTCAAGAGTTGGGTGATTGTGTTTGTGGGTGAAAAGGCGGAGGTGGTTGAGGAGTGTGAATGATAAGATATACTATAACTCACAGGCGGACAACAAGAGTTCACCAATGGCAAGCCCGCTTGGATCGGCAAAAACAATCTAGCAGCCGTTCAAATTGACCTGCTAACACTATTAAAAGAGATACGTCACCAAAAACTTTTTCAGTGTACTTTAGGAAACAATGCCATTAAGTTAAGCCCCCAAAAGAAGACCTGCCAGGTTTCCAAAACCTGGCAGGTCGTTGTAAGTTAAGGTAATATTTAAATATTACCGAGCTTAGACATTGTAAAAAAAATGATTTTAAAAAATAGGATTTCTTTAACCAAGATAGAAATCCGATTTTTTAAAAAAATCGGATTTCTAGCGGAGCGTTTATGTCAAAAAAAATATGCTCCCTCAGATCCCTCCTAGCGTCAACAGGAACAGGGCTATGGATAATTTTTTTTTAAATCAATTAGTTGTCCTTGAGCCCTCATTAAGGTCCCTCCAGATCCCTCCTCATACTGGACAGGCTAGGGAGGACTGGTTCCTAATAATAGCTGAGTCTTGGAGTCCAAAATTTATTTTGGACGAGTTTTAAATCGTGCCCAAGGCGGTGCGCCATCAAAATACACTTTAGCTTGGGCATCTCGTCCAAAATAAATTTTGGACTCCGATACTACAATGATGTAAAATACTTGGTATCTTTTTGGCTAGGAGGTTTGATTTATGAGAACATTCATCGTTATTGCAGCGATTGCTCTATTACCAATATCAACTGTGGCGGCCGATTTTAGCTTTACGCCACGAGTGATGGTAGGTGTTATGAATTTTGAATGGGAACAAAAATCGGCGGAAATCACTGGCGGGGGGCAGCTGGACGATCCCATTAGTGATGCCGTTTGTGGGGGTAGGAGCCACTGTGGGTTTTGACCGGTTTTTTATCGACGGCTACTTTCAAGAAACCAGAGAGGGTGAAGATTCTGGTTCGTTCACAGGAACGCCGGACGAAAACTTGAATTTGCCGTTTAAGTCGTTGAAAATTCCCTCTGCCTTTCCAAGCTTTGAGCGTCGGGATTATTTTGTTTCTCTCGGTTACGCTGTCACTGATAAGCTGTCCGCGTTTGTAGGATATAAAGAGAGTAAGCAATCTGTTGAATTGCCAACTTCGTTTGGCCTAAAGGATGAACATAACAATGATTTGGTTGGCTTTGATTCCTTGAGTGGTAGTTTTGATTATGAGGCAAAAGGTCCTTTTGTAGGAGTTGCCTACGGATCAATGCCATTAAGTTAAGCCCCAAAATCAGACCTGCCAGGTATCCAAAACCTGGCAGGTCGTTGTAAACTCAATAAAAAATTAACCTGACAGGTTTTTGACACCTGTCAGGTTTGTCTTAACTTAATGGCATTGTGCCTACGGATGGGTGTTAGCTAAAGAGGTACTTTCATTCAATTTTGCCTTTGCCCGCTTAGAAGCTGATTATAATTCTAAGTACACTCTTCGTATGGAAGGTGGGTCGACTGAAGGCTTTGAGTTTGATACCACAAATCTTGACGCAACCGGTGCTACCCTTGGAATGAAATGGCGAGCACCGATTACTAATAATCTCAGTTATAGTGCCTCTTTAAGTGGTTATCAATACAATTTTGATATACTTAAAGAGACGATAATTAGTCTGCAAGCTGGGCTTATGTATAGTTTTTAACGGAGTCCAAGATTTATCTTGGGCGTCCAAAATAAATTAATACTCTAATGGCAAAGCTGCCAATTCCTTTGCCCAAAAAACCGGCCCATCAAGGCAAACATAAGTTGAGCCAATATTACAACGTCCACATTTACCCAGTCCACATTTCATGCGGTTTTCCAGTGTCGTGATCAATTGTTCTTGTTTAAATCCGAGATGTTCCAATGCTTCAAAGGTAAATTTGATCATAATTGGTGGGCCACAAATAATCGCAATCGCATTGTTCGGGCTTGGGGCAAAGTCCTTTTCTAAGACGTGTGGTACAAATCCAACATGTCCGTCCCAGTCTGGGGTTTCTCCGCCGGGATCGACTGTTTTCACCATTGTCACGTTCGCCATGTCTTCCCATTCTTTTATTTCTCGTTTGTACACGAGATCGTCTACTGAGCGTGCGCCATAGACTATGGAAATATGACCAAATTGATCTTGCATGTCTAAAACGTTCCAGATAAGGGAGCGAAGGGGCGGTAATGCGATGCCGCCTCCGATAAATATCAAGTCCTTTCCCTTGAGTTTTTCTAGGGGAAAGGTGTTGCCATAAGGACCTCTAAATCCTATGGTGTCGCCTTCGCAGAGTCCAAATAAGCCGGCTGTGTTTTTTCCCACATTCCTAAAACAGCATTCTATGTGATCCTTGCGCGTCGGTGATGAGGCTATACAAAATGTGCTTTCGCCATGTCCAAACGCTGAGTATTCGGCAAATTGTCCAGCTTTGAAGTTAAACTGTTTTCGCATGGCTTCGTCTTGAAATACCAGTTGAAATGTTTTGATGTCTGCCGTTTCTTGGATTACTTTGTTGATCGTCATTAAGTGGGGTTGATAAATATTCATTTTTTAACTCTCGGTTATCAGTTAAAAACTCAACTCTATAGTTTGAGTCGATCAAATTATTTTTCAATAAGGGCAACCATAAAGGATTGCCCCTACAGTAGACGTGAGATTTTGTAGGGCGTAGGGCAATGCCATTAAGCCTGTCCCGACGTCAATGCCATTATGATAAACCGATAACTGATTGATTTTTTTTAAGCAAAAACGAAAAATTTGTCCATTGAGATGAATCGGATTTTTTTGGCTATGTCCAAGCTCCGTCAAAAATCCGATTTTTTGAAAAAATCGGATTTTTTTGGCTATGTCCAAGCTCTGTCAAAAATCCGATCCCTCAGTTCTTCGGGACAAGCTTTTTGAATTGTGCCGGACGGGGTTGCAAACCCCGTCCGGCACAAGATTAAGTTTCCCTTTAGTTTACAACGACCTGCGAGGTATTGGTTGACTGATGTCTTATTTTAGGCTAGAACCCGCCAAAAATTCTCATCTGAGGTGAAGATTTTTCTTCAGCCTGTTCCGTTGCTTGGCGTTCAGCCTCAGCCTTTTTTCTATCATCTTCTATTTGACGTGCAGCTGCTGCTTTTAAGCGGCGGTGTTCAGCCTCCGCCTTTTTTCTATCATCTTCTATTTGACGCGCAACGGCTTCTAAGCGGCGGCGTTCAGCCTCCGCCTTTTTTCTATCTTCTTCTATTTGACGCGCAACGGCTTCTAAGCGGCGGTGTTCAGCCTCCGCCTTTTTTCTATCATCTTCTATTTGACGCGCAACGGCTTCTAAGCGGCTATCTTCAACCACAGCCTTTTTTACTGG
>JBDLJY010000134.1:0-16497 GCA_039714115.1 Pseudomonadota bacterium
GTAATATACCAAAAATACTGTTATTTTCACTTTTTGTAAAAATATCTGGCATTTTTTTCTTGCAATCATTTATCAAAGTGGTAGAATATTGCTTGATATATATAGATTTAATGCCTTTTGTCTCTACATTAAACAAAATCAACGCCGGCGCGGGAAGATAACCCGTTAATGCCGGCATTTTTTTTGCCCAAAAGAATATTAAATATTCAGTTTAAGTAATTAAAGTAAACCATAAATTGGTTTCACAGAAATACCGCCATAAGTGATAATCGCCCAGCGGTAGTGTGCCATTATATATATTTTTATATTTGTTTTCAAGAAGCCCGATGGGCGGGACGTTTTTATTTGGCTTGGCAAAAAAAGCCTGAAATATTTGTCAATCCTCAATTGAGGTACTATTTGTATCTATTTGATTTACAAATCTTTCCTTGAAATCAATAAAAAATCCATCCATCGAAAAATTCGCTCGAATTATTTGGCAATGTTCTGAGAGCCATCAAACTTCTTTCCTCTAATAGAATCCTACCTTCCCGGCTATTATATGCAAAAAAAATGGGTCGCTATTCAACCCTAGAAAAAGGAATAGCGACCCATAATAACGAACCAAACGATAACCAACAAAAAAATCTCAACTATCTGATAAAATAAAAGAGGCTGTTGTTGACAAATAAAAGAGGCTCTATTGCCAAATAAAAACGTCCCGCCCAACGGAAATGACGAAGTCGAAAAGCACGTTAAGCTAAAAATCAGCGAGCGTCATCCTAATGGATTCACCACCCGTGTTAGTGCCAGTGTGATAATATAAAATAATATTATTAATGCAGCTATCCCAGCCGTGATGCGAATAGTTTTGGTCTTGCCGACTGTCAGCGCAATACTGCCCATGACGAACTTATTTTTCGACGGAGGCGACGTTTAACGTTACGGACGGGGTTGCAAACTCAATGCCAGTATGATAAACCGACAACTAATTTATTTTTAAATAAAAAAAAGACGCTCAGTTAAAAATCCGATTTTTTCAAAAAATCGGATTTTTTTGATTTATGCGCTCAGCTAAAAATCCGATCCCTCAATACTTCGGGATCGGATTTTTTTACCGACGCTAGGAGAAATCTGGTTGCTTGCCTTAAAATAAATAAAAAACACGTCTCGCTCTTATCGAAATGACAGACTAAACAAGATTTTTCCTAATGTCGAAATGACAGACTAGACTAGATTTCTCATCGACGAATGTAGGCTTAAGTCAATGCCATTAAGTTAAGCAAAAATCCATACATGTAGGGTGGATTAAGCTGAGCGTATCCACATGATTAATATATAAGTTTTGGTGGATACGCTATCGCTTAATCCACCCTACATGGTCTTAACTTAATGGCATTGAGGCTTAAGTCAGTGCAAACCCTGCCCCAAAATAATATTAAATCATTTTCGCTACGCATTCCGCAATGATTTATGACCCAAATTTCTCCGCGTCACCCATAAAACCCAACTACCCTTTGAACTCTATTTAAGTGATCCGCATTTGTGGGAATTATTAGCCTTGCCCCAAGGCGAAAGGCTTTTAGAACAATGGCAATGGTTTTTGTCCCTAGAGCAAATCAACAATTTAACACCCGCTGCGGTGCTATTTGGTGATGAGGCTTATCCGGTTCCCTTACACCCTTTAATTATTGAAACTATTTTAGAGAATGATGCTAATACGCTGGTTTCATTACTCTATTTTGGTAAAGAGCCGCTGTTTGTCAAATTGATGCAGCGTGAATTGTCAGACGATATCAAACAAGTGGTTTTTAGTCGTCTAGGTTCTTCGGCTCAGTTATAAAATTGGGATAAAGCCAGTGATGCCGATTTACACTACGAATTAGTCAATGGTGACAATAGTATGATTCATACCTTTAAAAAGGTTGTGCAAGGACGTGAAGTGTCGGGTGGAGAAGCTTTTTGGGCTGTCGTTGACATTGCTGCTCTCGCCTTCACAGCGGCAACACTGGGCACGGGTGCGTTTGTCACATCAACTGTCAAGCTCGGAGCGAAAAAAACGGTTAAAAGTGCGCTCAAACAACAGGCTAAAAAGCGTCTTAAACAAAGTGCCGGCAAAGCGGTGGCAAAAAATGCCTCCGAAACGCTTTTAGTGTCTTTTGCAAAAAAGGAAATTTTTTCTAAGATGCAAAGATTATCAAGCAAGGTGGGTGAAAAATTATCTACTTTTAACATCACGCCCATACTGCAATTTTTATTTAAAAAAGTGAATGTGAATCGGACAACACTCAAACGCATCAATAAAAACTGGGATGCCCGATTATTTATGCGAAAAGATGCCAAAGTATTGGTGCAAGTCGATCATAAAAAGCTCGCATTAGGTGCTTGTCTGTTTTTTAAAATCACCAGTGCGACGGGTCAATGCCATTAAGTTAAGCCACCAAATAAGACCTGCCAGGTATCCAAAACATGGCAGGTCGTTGTAAATTAAAGGAAAAATTAACCTGACAGGTTTTTGACACCTGTCAGGTTTGTCTTAACTTAATGGCATTGGTGCGACGGGTGTGGCAAAAGAGATCACTTGTGGATTAAAAGAAGCTGGTGAGGCTGTTCAATCGGTGATTTCATTGTCACAACAACAACCAAAATTTCAGATTTTTTCAAATCTGAGCCGCCACATAAAGGACTCTATGATGTCTTACAACATTCGGTGACTGAGGACAATTTTAAAGCGTTTCCGGTCAGTGCCTTGGGTGCGGGCGAATTTGTGCGACTTGAAAATGGTAATGTGGTTGAACGGCCTAAACAAGTTCAGCCTTTGAATGCTTTTGGCTTAGAAGATGCCTTTTTATGGTTAGCCCAACGGCGCGATGCGATTGATTTGCGGCAATATCAAAATAATACCATTAAAAATGTTAAACAATGTCAGCAAGAAGGCAAAGCATTATTAAACCGTTTCCCCCCCAATTCAGCGCAAGCTAAACAGGTTAAAAGCGTCTTGGGGCAATGTCGAAAAAGAGCCTTTTACTACTGGGCGGGGACAGTGGCGGGTGTATTGGCCCTGTGGTTGACGGTGGAAACAACAATGGATTTGTGGAATTATAAAAAACTCATGGCAGCGATTGAGACTCCCAATGCCACCCATGATGCACTAGGAAAAGCGGAAGAATGGCTCAGTAACTATACTACTGCGCCTAATTTTCGACATTTGATTTCAAAAGGCTTTGTTAGTCGGGACGATGCTAAAACCACTTTGAGCGATTTGCAACGCGCCCAAATCGAGCTATTGCAGCATAAAAATGAAGATGCTTTCCGTCAAATAGCCGGTGGTGTGAAAGAAAATTGGCAAGATAGCGATACACTTAACGAACTGTTACAGGAGTTACGCAAACTGCCAGTACATCAGAACGCTGAAACGGATAAAATGCGTCAAGAACGGGTAGCATTGGAGGACACTGTTTTAAGACATTTAGCAGAGCTTGCCAGTCAACGAGACTGGGAACGCTTTATGGCTGGCTACAATGACAAAATGCGGCGCAAAAATTTTCTAGCTGCGGCCCAAGCGTTGCAGAGTCGCCAATCTGATGAACGTCTGGAGAAGTTAAAGGCAGAATTTAAGAGCGTCGTTGTTCATAGAATAGAAGAACAGGTTAAGCGTGCGTTTAAGGATGATCGCTTAAGGGAGGCTGATGAAATTTTGGGGAAATCTGCCCAGTTTCCACCTGAATTACAACAAGCCCCCGGCAGCAAAGAATACGACATCATCAAGGCTTTGCAACATCAAGTCGCGGAAAGGCAAGATCAAGATTTGTATGGTGATATTCAGAAATACATGGATCGAGAACATACGGAGAGGTATCTGCAAAATGCGCCTCTGCAAACAATGAAAAAAGAGGTTTCTGAGTACAAGACTTATTTAGATAAGACTGCACAAACGGCTACGATCCCCAATCTGAAACTATTTGTGCGGATTACTTGGCAAACTTATGAGGCGGTTGGAGATCATAACCAGGTTCGCGTCTCTTTAGATGGGAGGAATGTTATTACTAGAAGTGACGTTAAATCACGGTTGAACCAATCAACGGACATAGGCACCAGTCGAGGTTTTAGTGCTAAAGCTTCTGATCTAAAAACGGTTGCAATCACAGTGATTGAGGATGATTGGTTTGGTGATGATGACAATGGTAAGGGGACAGTGAAAAAGCCAGTATCTGATTTAGCCAAGGGTTATACGCTAAGGCTTAAAGCTGAGGGAAAGACAATGGCTAAAGCCTTTATTCAAATTCAAGGCTATCCAAAAGCACCCAATTTACTGGCATGGCATGGTCAGAAATGATCTAGTACAACGGATTGACGGAATAAACGGATACCCCCCCCTTATCCGTCAATGCCATATCGTGTCGGGCAACCACAAGGGATTGCCCCTACGAAACGAAGTAACGAAGTAAACGAAGTAACGAAGTAAAAATAACGGTTTGTAGGGGCAATCCTTTATGGTTGCCCTCGGCACGATACGATATGGCATTGCCCCTATCCGTTTATTCCGTTAATCCGTTGTACTCGCCTTTAATAGAGTAAGATAAGAGATCATGAATAAACCACAATTAATAGCGGAAACGCCCCGCGCTGGCAAGTGGAATCACCGCTTTATTGCCGCACCGGATGGCAGCCTTTCAGATAGTGAGATTGCCAAAATTGTTATGGCTGCCCGTAGAAACCCGCAAGGTGATGATTATCTGGCGGTGAGTGTCGAAACGGCGCAATCGGTATCTGGGCGCACGAGTAAAGAGATATTAGTGTTAACGGACGTTGATGTTAAAAAGCTCTCAGAGACTCAGCGTCGGCAAATTGTCACTCAACTTAAACAACGGTTGGCAAACTTGGCGACGCTTGTGACGGAGATGATTGATTGGGATAGGGAAGGTCAAACTACTTTGGTTAAGCGTCGAGAATTGGGTGAATGGGAAAAGTGGTTTGGTGGGTTGCCTATATTTATGCCTCAGCGATATGAACAGATGACACCGCCTAAAAAAAAACCTAGCTCTGGTCAATTAAAATGGGTAGCTGGGGTTGTTGGGATTTTGTTGGTGTTGGGGTTAGGTATCAGGACTATCATACAAATGTCCGAAGAATCTGCGCCAACGCAAAATCATCAGGAGACTGAGCTTTCTAAAGATGAGATTCCTCAGAATACACCATATGCTGAGCAGGGTAATACATTAGAAGCCAAAAATTGCGTTAAGTTCTCAGAATTTAAACAATCTATAGAAACTTTTTCGATAGATGGCCATAATCCCACCTGTCAAAAACAAACCCGACAGTTAACAACATTAGATGATTTTTTGGAGAAATGGTGTGGTTTAGAGTTAGATAGGGCATATAAGAATGGGAAGTTTGATAAATGTAGCCTATCCATGCCTAATGTTACAAATTTGTCAATTTTTATCAATAAGGATAAATGTGAACAATTGGAGCAAGAATTTGATAAATTATGTTCATCATAAACTAAATGGCTTGGTTTTAATCATTGTCACGCTCATGGTGGCAGCCTGTTTCTTCTTGCCAACGTGCAATCTGTTCTTTACAAAAACGCCTACAGAAACTGAAGGCTCCCCAGTTGAAATGACACAAGAGGAGCCCTATCGCAAGCTAGATCGCTCCCTCTGTGAAAAGTTTAAGTGGTGTGGTAATGCGCTGGCATTGCATGATTTTGAAACTGATCCAGAAAAGATTGAGCAAGTTTTAAGCGACTTAGACACAAAAGATGTTTGGTCGTTTTTACTGAGCTTTGTGGATAACAGTCTAGGATCACCCCAAGCTTATTTGGGAGAACTTGCGGACTTTGATAAATTCAACTTTGATCAAATTATCGCTCAACAAAGAAAATTGAGACAAGTGTTTGTGTCTTTTCAAGACATGACGCAGATTAGTATTGACACTCCGCCGAATAGCGAAGAATATCCGGTTTTATCTTTTGTTTATAAAGTGAGCAATAAATTTCCAGAGATGCCAGAAAATACGACGCTCCAAGAAGAGAATAAACTGCCATTCTTTAGAAACAATGATGTGGCGAGGGCTAAATTCTTGAACAGCGTTATTGAGTTTGGACGCGATAACAAATTGATAGACGGTGGCAGGGATGTCAAAGTGTTTGAAGCCTTGTGTCAATTGACTGATGAAAAAACGGTAGAGGTACTTTATAATCAGGAAGATAGGCTAAAAAAATTGTGTATTATCCATGATAAAGACTACCCGACACAAGCAGAATGTGAAAGCCTAAATACTGAGGATAAGAAAGAGCAGGCAAAGGCTTTTTTAGAGTTAAGGAACAACCTTAAAAGGCAATTGGGATGTGATAATTAATGTATTTTGGAGTCTACAACGCTGCTCGCTTTGGAAATTAAACGGCTTTTTTTTGATATGAGAGAGGAAAATTATGGGAATATTTAATTCTGATCCAGATGAGAGACATTTTGGCGGTTGGTGGCTTGTGATTATCTTAAGCATTATTATGCTCATGGTGGCAGCCTGTTTCTTCTTGCCAACGTGCAATCTGTTCTTTACAAAAACGCCTACAGAAACTGAAGGCTCCCCAGTTGAAATGACACAAGAGGAGCCCTATCGCAAGCTAGATCGCTCCCTCTGTGAAAAGTTTAAGTGGTGTGGTAATGCGCTGGCATTGCATGATTTTGAAACTGATCCAGAAAAGATTGAGCAAGTTTTAAGCGACTTAGACACAAAAGATGTTTGGTCGTTTTTACTGAGCTTTGTGGATAACAGTCTAGGATCACCCCAAGCTTATTTGGGAGAACTTGCGGACTTTGATAAATTCAACTTTGATCAAATTATCGCTCAACAAAGAAAATTGAGACAAGTGTTTGTGTCTTTTCAAGACATGACGCAGATTAGTATTGACACTAATTGTTTTGGAGAATGGCTGGATAAGGCGCGTGAGGTGACTGCTGATGGGCTGGAATGGACTGCTGAAAAAATCAGACCAAATGCCCACCCCTCAATTGATAATCCATATCCAAAGCTTGCCGCCGCCATCTGTTCTAAGATTGATAATGGGTGTGATAATCAGGCATCTGTAGAACAGGCATTGCGTCAACTGGAGACTGATCCAGAGAAGATTAATACGGTTCTCACCGACTTAAAGGATGGACAGACAGAGGTTTTACTGACATTTGTAGATAACCGATCAGCCCAAGCTTATTTGGGAGATATAACGGGCTTTGATAAATCCGACTTTAATCAAATTATCGAACAACAAAAAAAATTGAGACAAGTGTTTGTGTCTTTTCAAGACATGACGCAGATTAGTTTTGACACTCCGCCGAATACAGAAGAATATCCGGTTTTATCTTTTGTTTATCAAGCAAGAGTAGGGTGCGTCCTACGCACCGGTTATAAGGTTCCAAGGAGATTGGTGCGTGGGACGCACCCTACGCTTGCTGGCCGCCTGATTTCTTTGCCTGCACAACTTATCATGTAGGGTGGATTAAGCGAGATCGCGACTCCACCTGATTAATCGTGAGATTTCGGAGGATACGCGGAGCGACATCCACCCTACATTAGCTTAACTTAATGGCATTGTCTTAACGAGTGCTAATTTACGCCCATAAAATAATCTTGTCAAGCGTCAAGGCTCATATATACATACCATTAATTACGCTAATAATAAGATTACGATTGACGTTCAAGTTGTATTGTTTGATGATTGTTAGGCGCGTCATTAAATAATTTTTTTTGCACATAATGCGCGGTGTTTTCTATTTGTACTCGATTGACAGACTTTTCCGATTTATTGAGCTTGTCTCCGTTTGTTTGGCATAAATGGTTATAACTCCTTAACTGCCTGCGCTATAAAGTCAGTGATTTTGCCACGATTTTTGGCGTTCCCTTAACGAAGGTGATCGGCTTTACATTGATCTTATCTTGATCATCAACAAATTGACCAGTGGCAATGACCTCCACTTGAGCAGGAATCATCATATCATGTCCGTTAAGTTGCAGGACGCGGGAGCGTCCTGGCAGGCATTCCCACGAGAAAAAATCGGATGTAGGAACGAAGCTGCCGATTAACCAGATTTCTGCATTGCCTAAATCTGCGCGACTTAAAATTGTGGGTAAGCGCGTTGTTATTGTCAATCAAACCGCTAAAATCTGATTAAGCTTAGCAAAGAATTGATGCACATCTTCATGGATTTCATCGGCAGTCATACAGGCTGCCACCGAACTGCGTGTGAGTTTGAGTTGAAAGTTGTTCCGCAAACCTTGAAAAAGACAATCCGGTTTTTTGAATAACAGTTTTTTGCCATCAACGACTTGGAAAATATTGGCCTTGACATGCCGCCAAGTTTGATTAGGTGGCAACATGAGATTTTCTCCAGCAAAAAAATCCTGAATGAATGTTTCAATGGCTTTTTCCCCCAAAAGTGTTTTTTGCCTAGCGGCACGTATCCACGCCTCTGGCACTAATAAATAATTGTCAATGTTTTTACGTTGCCATTCACACAAGACTGGATCAAATAGCACTAAACGTTTAGCATGAGGGATAATTTGTCGGACGCCAGCAAAATGGCGTTGTGCATCATTTAACATTTGCTGTTTAGGTCCACCGCCCATGATATGAAAACAGACTTTTCTAAAACTGTCTTCTGTATTCAATACCTTAGACCAATTATACAACAAACGCTCATCATCTTCGCCTTCCACATATAACAGCTTCTTTTTTCTTAGCCATTCTTGGTCACATATCCGAAAATATGATCAAAGTTTCCATGATAATTCACTTTCTGTTGATAACTCAAACGAGTTGCAACTAGAGTTCAGGATGGGCTGTCTCATCCGGTCGGCGACAACATTCCAGCAAAATATGCTTCACCTTTGGAAAGGGAAGCCACCGATGCAGCTCTTTATCGTATGATCTTGCCAGAACATTGACCGCTGCGTTCAAGTCCGCCTGCATAACCGCCCCCTAAGCTCCACGGCACAGTTAAAGCATGTCATCACCATGCAGACTAAGCTTGCCTTACTTTGTATGCGCCCTTACTGCGCCTGACTTATACCCAAATAGGCGATAAATCGCCTACTACTCACCCGGCACGATATGGCATTGACTTTAATTGTGGTAGAATACAAAAAACTAATAACCGGTAGTCCTGATATGTCACTCAATTTAATTTCCAGAATAGAAAACACAATCAATAAATGGTTGTTGAAAGAAGAGCTGACACCTGATATTCCCCTAAGTAACTTCGATGCTCTTGCCAGTGAAATGAAATTGGCAGACGTTATACTGATTGAAGGCCGCTCCAAAATCAGTCAGGTTATAAAGCTAATCACCCAAAGCCAATGGAGCCATTCAGCACTTTATGTGGGTTCTTTATCCGAGCTTAAAGATGAAAGCTTGCGCGAGCCTTTAACAAATCATGGAGTGAAAGATGACAATGAAAAATATGTCGTAGAAAGCCTGCTTGGGAAAGGCATGGTTTTAACCCCTCTTTATAGCTATGCAAAAGATAATCTCAGGGTTTGCCGACCAAGGGGCTTGACTGTGGATGATGCCAATCTCGTGGTAAAGCATAATCTGGAACAACTCGGACGCGAATATGATATGCGTCAATTATTTGATCTCGCAAGATTTTTATTCCCATACCGGATTTTGCCAAGGCGTTGGCACTCGTCATTGTTCAGTTATAATGCCGGCAAAACAACGCGGATAGTTTGTTCGACGGCAGTTGCCGAGGCATTTATGAATGTCAATTTTCCCGTTCTGCCCATTGTAAAGATTAATAAGAATGGGGGCATACGTTTAAGAAAAAGAAATCCAAGGATTTTTTTACCAAAAGACTTTGACTCTTCGCCTTATTTTGATATAATTAAGCACCCTTTTATTGAGTTTCCAGAGACAAAATTCAGTTTTCTGCACCTGCATACCGTCGGAGCCTATCGCAATCTACCCTGGGATAAAAGGGAAAACATCGTTTGTAACAGTGCTGATGAATGTTTTGAAATAATTATGGTTGAAAATACAGACTGAGTCCAAGATAAATCTTGGACTCCAGATGAGGAGTTCAACATGAACATTTTAATACACATTATTGCGTTATTTTTAATCGTGCTATTGTTGGCAAGGCTATCCTTAAGTGCGCTGGTATGGATAATCGGGCTTGGCATCCTATTTGTGGTGCATGCGATTTTCGGCTGGTTTAGCTCGACAGCCACTCTATTAATCTTTGGCTTATTCGTGCCAGTGTCCTTGGTGCTGTTGATACCCGGCATTCGCAAGCTCTTAATCTCTTCGCCGGCATTCAAGCTACTTAAAAATCATTTGCCGCCTATGAGTGATACTGAACGGGAGGCGATAGAATCTGGCACCGTCTGGTGGGAGGCCGAATTATTTCGGGGTCATCCTGACTGGTCATTATTATTCAATGCCCCAACGCCAAAATTAAGCGCGGCAGAACAATCATTTCTGGATAATGAAACCAATACCTTATGTGCCATGGTTGATGATTGGCAGGTTAACCATAAGGACAAAGATTTAAGTCCAGAAACTTGGGATTATGTCAAGCATAAAAAATTTTTTGGCATGGTTATCCCCCGTGAATATGGCGGACTGGGTTTTTCTGAACTAGCTCATGCAGCGGTTGTCAGCAGACTGTCTAGCCGTAGTGTGACAGCCGCCGTCACGGTCATGGTGCCAAATTCCTTAGGGGCTGGAAAGTTAATAACAAATTATGGCACTGATGAACAAAAAGAATATTATCTGCCCCGTTTAGCCAGTGCTGAAGAAATCCCCTGTTTTGCCCTGACAGCCCCTGCCGCTGGTTCTGATGCCGCCGCAATTCCTGACACCGGCGTGGTTTGCAAGGCAATGTTTGAAGGTCAAGAAGTATTAGGACTTAAGCTTAATTGGAATAAGCGTTATATTACCTTAGCCCCAGTAGCAACCCTTTTAGGTTTAGCATTTCATGCCTTTGATCCTGAGCATTTGTTGGGTGATAAGGAAGACTTAGGGCTCACTTGCGCTTTGATACCAACAGATATACCGGGCATTAAACTGGGTACCAGACATAACCCGCTTGATACGCCCTTTCTAAATGGTCCAACTTATGGTAAAGATGTATTTATCCCGCTTGAGTGGATAATTGGTGGGGCCGAACAAATCGGCAAAGGTTGGAAAATGTTGATGGAATCATTGGCCGTAGGACGCGGGATTTCATTACCGGCTTTAGGGAATGCGACCGGGCAGTTTTCAGTCTTGACCGCTTCTGCATATACACGGGTTCGTAAGCAATTTAATTTGCCGATTGGCTATTTTGAAGGTGTGGCTGAGAAGTTGGCCAAAATCGGTGGGATAGCTTATGCCATGGACGCTTGCAGCAAACTCGTCATATCCTCTTTAGAGGCCGGCGAAAAGTCTGCGGTATTATCAGCCATGGTCAAATATTTTAATACTGAGAGTGCCCGTGAAGTCATGAACGCCAATATGGATATTCACGCGGGTCGTGGCATTAGTATGGGAACTAACAACTATCTGGCAGATAATTTCAAAAGCATTCCGATTTCAATTACGGTTGAAGGCGCGAATATCTTGACCAGAACCTTGATGATATTCGGGCAGGGCGCCATTCGTTGTCATCCTTATGTGCAAGGCGAAATGCAAGCTTTGCAACATGACGATATTAAGAAATTTGATAAGCTTTTGTTTGCCCATATCGGGCATGTGATAGCCAACAAATCCAGAGCGTTTTTATATAGCCTAACGGGAGGCTGGTTATCAGCTAAGCCTAAAGGCTTATCAAGCGTCAAAAGCTATATTCGCACGATAAACACTTTAAGTGCCTCGTTTGCAGTCTTTTCCGATTTTGCACTACTTTTCCTCGGTGGCGCTTTAAAACGCCGCGAAATGCTCACGGGGCAGTTTGCCGATGCTTGGATAGGATTGTGTGTAACTTCTGCGGTATTAAAAAAATACCATGATGAGGGAGAGAATGACGAAGACCGCATATTAGTAGACTGGATTTGTCAATCTATGCTTTATCAAAGCTATAAGGCACTTGGCAATGTCACTGAAAATATGCCGTTTTTAGGCTTAGGTGCCGTCATGAAAGTTGCTTTCTTGCCGGTGTTTTCAAAACCGACATTGCCCTCCCATTCTCTTACCTATAAGGTAGCAAGGTTATTGCTGAATGACTCCGAAGCCAGACAAAGGCTTATTAGATGGTGCTATATTCCGGCTGACAAGGATGAGGCTATACGCATATTGCTGGATGCTTATGAACAAATGCCGTTTGTTGATGACATAGATAAGCGAATCAAGAAAGCCGGCTATAAAAAACCGCTTTTGGATGATGATAAGCAGTGGCTTGATAGGCTGGAGAAAGATAAGTTGCTCACTCAGGAAGAGCGAGAAAAATATGTTGTTGCCAGAAAGCTTATTGAGAAAGCGATTTCGGTTGATGAGTTCAAAGCTGAGGATTACTGAATAACCCCAATGCACTCAACCTGCCAATGCCATTAAGTTGCCCACCAAACCACGAATGGTGGGCAACAAAAACACGTTGCCCACCCTACAATATCTCGGCACGATATGGCATTGACTCAACCTGTGGGGTATTGGTCTCCCCGCAGGTCTGAAAAACAGGAGGAATTCTAATGGACATTGAACTGAGAACCATAAAAAAAATTGCCGTCTTGGGTACAGGAGTCATGGGCGCACAGATAGCGGCGCATTTTGCCAATGCAGGGTTTGAAGTGATCCTGTTTGGAATCGTCAGCGATAAAAATCACAAAAATTTAGAAGCTGACAACGCCCTCAAAAATTTGCTGAAAGCCAAACCGGCGGCATTTGCCAGCAAATCAGACTTTAAAAACGGCAATCGGATAAAAAAGGCCAATTATGAAGAGCACCTTGAGCAACTTGAAAATTGTGACTTTGTCATCGAAGCCATATCCGAGAACATTGCATGGAAAAAGGACTTATACCAGATGGTATTACCACATCTGAAACAAACCTGCATTTTAGCATCCAACACCTCGGCTATTCCATTACGGGACTTGGCAGCCGATTTACCAGACTGGTTAAAGGCAAGATTTATAGGAGTACACTTTTTTAATCCACCGCGTTATATGCATTTGCTCGAATTAACCGCGCACCAAGACACTGACAGCAAAGTGGTGGAATTCTTAGAAGGCTTCTTTGTGACAAAACTGGGTAAAGGAGTCATAAAACCCAAAGACATGCCCGGGTTTGTGGGAAACCGCATCGGCGTGTTTGCCATCGCCTCGGTGCATCACCATGCCAAACGCTTTAAATTGCCCCCAGATTTAGTGGATGAACTGACCGGCAGCTTAATTGGCAGACCCAAAACGGCTACTTATAGAACGATGGATCTGGTGGGTTTGGATACATACAGCATGGTGGTCAAAGAACTAGCAGCCACACTTGACAATGATCCGTGGCAGAAATTCTTTTATGTCCCAGACTGGATTGAAAAACTGATAGAAAACGGTGCCATTGGCAGCAAAGCCAAAAAAGGCGTGTATGAAAAAAGAGGTGCTGAAATTTGGGTTTTTGATATTGACAAGGGTGAATATAGAAAGGCCAAACGTAAGCAAGTAGATGAAGAAGTTAAAAAGGCACTAAAAGAGCCACCTCAAAACCAATTTACCAGTTTAGCCAAACTTGATAACCCACAAGCTAAATTCTTGTGCAGTTTATACAGCGACTTATTCCACTATTGCGCTTATTACTTAGGCGACATCGCGCATAGTGCCAAAGAGCTTGATTTGGCCATGCGTTGGGGTTATGGCTGGGAACGTGGACCTTTTGAAATCTGGCAAGATTTTGGCTGGCAGACAGTCGCAAACTATCTCAAATCAGAATCTCAAGCGGAACAACTTCTATCATCCGCCGAGATTCCTGACTGGGCATTGGATCCTCATCGTACCGGCGTACATGATGATGAAGGATCATGGTCAGCGGACAGCGGTGAAAAAATAATCGGCTTCAAGCATCCTGTTTACAAGAAACAACTATATCCAACCGTGCTATCAGGCGAATCTGCACCAGATAGTACCACCCATTTTGAAAACGAAGCCATACGCTATTGGAGTTTGGAGCCGGACATAGGCATTTTAAGCTTCAAAACCAAAATGCACGTACTAAGTTATGACGTGATTATGGGCATCACTCAGGCACTGGATATCGCCGAAGCCCGTCATAAAGCCCTGATTGTGTGGCAGGAAACAGCCCCATTTTGTGCAGGTGCCAATTTGTATGAAGTTTTAATGAGTGCCAAATATGGCAAACTAGATAAGGAAGCCGGACTGTTTGGCAAATTAAAACAAAAAGTGGTTGAGACAGTCTCTGATCTTCCCAAGCTTGAAGAAGATCTGCCTAATCTCAAGGAAGTCATTATTGCTCTACAAAAAGCCTTTATGCGCCTAAAACATGGGCCAGTGCCAACGATTGCCGCCGTTAATGGGATGGCGTTGGGCGGTGGTTGTGAACTGCTTTTGCATTGCGATAGAGTGGTAGCGAGTCTGGAAAGTTATATTGGTCAAGTAGAAATTGGCGTAGGCGTATTGCCCGCCGGTGGCGGTTGTAAAGAAATGGCTTTGCGAGCCTATCGGGATGCTAAAGGCAATGATTTATTTCCTTTTGTAGCCAAGTATTTTGAAAACATTGCCAAAGCCACGGTTGCCACCAGTGCTGTTGAGGCTAAAGAAATGGGTTATTTGCGAGAGGCAGACAAAATTGTCATGAATCCCAATGAAGTATTGTCTGTTGCCTATAGCGAGGCTAAGGCACTAGCCAATTCTTATGCGCCGCCTTGGCGAGAGACAATCAAGGTAGCAGGTGATGGCGGACGTGCCACTATTCAGGCTCAGTTATTAAATTATTTTGAAGGAGATTTTATCTCCGAGCACGACTATCAAATTGCCACCCAAATTGCAACGGTGATGACCGGAGGTGATGTGCCTCCAAACACGATGGTAAGTGATGAAAGCTTATTGAATCTGGAAGCGGAAAACTTTATTGCGCTTATGAAAACTCAGAAAACTCAGGATAGAATCGAACAGATGTTGAAAAAGGGTAAGCCTTTGAGGAATTAGGGAGTCAATGCCATTAAGTTAAGGATAAATGAGTGATTTTATTTAAATATTACTGAGCGTCTATGTCAAAAAAAATCCGATTTTTTGAAAAAATCGGATTTTTAGCGGAGCGTTTATGTCAAAAAAAATCCGATTTTGGCAGCCGGACGGGGTTTGCAACCCCGTCCGTAACGTTTTAAGTACCGATTCAATAATTTTATGGTATTTTAACTTTGCTCCGCAAAGAATACCTTATGCTGGACGGGGTTTGCAACCCCGTCCTAAACGTTTTCTCCTCATTAACGCGCTTTGATGGTGTCTTCTTTCTAAAAAATAACCTGATGTCATTTTTGAGTTAACAAGAACAAAAGTTATGCCAACTTCATTACCGACACCACAAGAGCTTAAAAAAATCGCCAAGTCGCGTTTACAAGAATCAGAAATTCTATTTTATCATCGTAAATACGATGCGGCTGTCTATTTATGTGGTTATACCTGAATTATCATGATTTTAAAAAAGCTTCAATTAACAAATTTTCGTTGTTTTAAAGAACTCTCAGTTGAATTACATCCACGTTTGAATGTTTTTGTGGGGAATAATGGTAAAGGAAAAACCGCTATTTTAGATGGTATTGCTGTTGGTTTAGGCGCAGTGCTGAACAAATGTTCGCTGGCAAGATGAGAAGATGATGCAAGCACCTTATGTGCGTGTCATGCTGGAAACGACTGATGGCATCAGTTGGGATCGAACTGAAAAGCGTGATCAGAGCAAAGAAACCTTGCAAAAAATTCCACCCGATAAAAAACTCGCTGAACTTCATCAGTTTCTGGAAGAGACTATCAACGGTATTCAAGCCGATTTGCCTACCAAACTGCCTGTCATGGTTTATTATGGCACTGATCGTGCCAGTCGTTCCAGTTTATCTAGTTCAGTGCCGCGTGATTTTAAGAAAACATTCAATCGTTTTAAGGCATTGGAAGATGCTATCAAACCCAGTTCGCGTGTTGACTTCATGCTAGAACGCTTTGCTTTTCAAGAGGATATTGAACGTAGAGAGAAATAAAACCGAGAATATTTTGGGTATCGGCAACCTTTATTGGAAAATGTTCGTCAAGCCATTTACAAAATCATTCCCGCCTGCTCAGAGTAAGCCTTGGGATAAATCCCAAGGCTCAAAGCTCAAGTCACCTAAAGGTGACTAAACTCGGTTGGTTAGTTAGTCACCTTTAGGTGACTTGAGCTGTTAGACTCAGAATTTATTCTGAGGCTGTCAGGTTTATTTTTATTTGTCTCGACGCGGAGCGTCGTGTATGTAATAAGGGCATTGCTTACGGCATGTTATACTATAAATCGCTCCAAGTTTAAGTGAGGTAATATTTCCAATGAGTCCTGAATTAGAGACTAAAATC